>NZ_CALWUQ010000029.1 GCF_944384695.1 uncultured Agathobaculum sp.
GCTCCATCGGCCGATAGTAATAATACCCTTGAATCATGTCACAGCCCGTATCACGGATAATGGTATTCTGATCCGTTCTCTCTACGCCTTCCATGCATACCTTTTTTCCGAATTGATGGCATGCATACACAATACTACGGATAAAATGCATTTTCTGATCGGATTCTGTGATCTCCTGCAACAGAGAGCGATCCAACTTGATGATGCTGGACGGATATTGCAGCAGCATCCGCAGCGAGGAGTAACCGCTTCCGAAATCATCCAGCGCAATCCGTATCCCCATTTCACCGCACACATTTACGAAATGCTCCAGCATTTCCGGCTGCTCATCCAAACAGCTTTCGGTCAGCTCTGCAACCAGATGTGAGCCGTCCAGCTGATATTTTTGCAAGGTTTCCTTCATAAAGTCCAGCAAATCAACATCCGAAAGCTGCTGCAAGCTGACGTTGAACGTCAAATAGAAATCCGGATCATATGCAATCATCTTCATGCAATTTCGAACGGCCTGCTCAAAAATCCAACGTCCGGCAATATGGATCATATGATCGCGTTCCAACACAGGGATGAATATTGCCGGAGAAACATCCTTACCGCCAAAAGTCCAGCGCATCAATGTTTCGCCGCCAATCACCCGGCCATCCTGTGCGGATACGACCGGCTGCACCACCGCCCGGAAATTCTGCATTCCATGCAGAACATCCTGCTCCAGCGTCAACGCCATATTGGACATCTGCTGGATGCGTTTGATGCTTTCGGCAGAGTATTCCATAAACGGCTGCTCTGTCTCTTGTTTGGCGATACGAATAAGCGCGACCAAATTCTCCACCATATCTTCCGGCGTCAAGTTTTCGCAGGGATACTCCATCACCGCAAACGAACACGCATGATGCACCGCAATACCCATGGCATCATAGCAATCCTCGATAATCTCGCGAATCTGCTGCACCGCATCGGCATTCTCTTCCACGCACATCGGATTGACTACCGCCATACAGCGCATACCTTCCAACCGATGAAAGGTCATTTTCCATGACAATGCTTCCGTCAACTTATTGGCGATATTTTTGATGAACCTGTCGGCATATGCACGCCCTTTTGTACTATTGAGTTCCGTTATGCTATTCAGGCAAAAACCGATAATCTGTGTTTTTTGTCCGGTTTTGCACAACTCATTCAAATGGTTAAAGGCAGAGGTCTCCCGCGGGAAGCTGGTGATGGGATCAATGACAAAATCATTATCCTGATGCGAGATTCGCCCGGAAAAGAACACGGGCGTACTCTTATCCTCACTCCATTTCATAACACTATAGCTATGAATCCATTTGATATTGCCATGCACATCGCGCACCTGATATCTCAGATCATGCGAGGGGCGTTTTTCGCGCAGCATGGCAGAAATATCCTGCCAGAAGATATCCTGAAATTCCGGCGTGCTGATACGTTGCGACCACAATCGCAGCAATCCGGAAACAACGTTATTTTCAAAGCCGAAATCATCGCGCATATTGTCGGAAATATAAAACAGATCTTTCTGCATATCGCCAAAGTAGAAATAGCTGGACGAATTTTGCTGCGCAATGGATTGAAACACCATTTCCATATCATAATAGGTGTTTTCCAGAAACCGACGGAATTGACTTTTCGGCTGTCTCGACTTTTCGGTATCTCTGAACAAACCGTAGTGATGGTCCGCATCATGCGCTATGATCTGCCAAGCATAGAAATCCCGCTTATTTTCATACATCATACGATCTGCTTTTTCAATCAGCGCATTCCATTGCACCGGCTGCTCATCCGACCACGCATAGCCGATTGCAATGTGATATTCATCCCGGCGAATCACCCTTCGTAACATCCGCACCTTCTCGGTGAAGTCTTTTTGGTTGCACTGCGGACACACCACAACAAATTCATCACCGCCGGTCCGGTAAATCAAATCGGTATCCAGCGATTCACGGAGCAGCGCATAGCAATGCCGAATCATCTGATCGCCTCGGACATGCCCAAACACATCGTTGATTCTTTTCAGCCCGGTAATATCACAATAAATCACACCGGCCGAAGGAATAGACGCCTGCTCGCTGAATTCCACAAGCGCGTTTCGATTAAACGCACCGGTCAGCGAATCATGAAGCCCGATTTCACGCAGATGATGCAGCAACTCCCGCCCTTTGAAAAGCGAAACCACAAAGTATCCAATCACTTCAAGCATCGGCTTAATCAGCGGGAGCATGTGCTCATCCGGCTCGTCGACGCCGACAAACCCAACTATTTTGCCATCGTTTTTAATGGGCCCCGCGGCAAACGACGAAATCGCTAAGGATTTAAAAAATGCATAGGCAGCAGGATACTTTTTCCCAATCTCCTCAACATCCCGAATAACAATTACATTTTGCTTCTCTAATATCGGCAAAAAGCATTGGATACTGTCTACGGACTCATCCTGTAATATTTCCTTTTGCGGCACGACCCCTGGCGCGCACCATTCATAGGTATTGCGCATGCGGTCCGAATGATTCCACTCGAAAATATAGACCCGGTCGCACAACAGATTTTCACCCATATAGGCCAATATGTTGTTTAATGCCACATCGGGGCTGGTCGTTGCAAACACGCGCTGCAAGCAGCCGTTGAGAATTTCAGCGGCACGAGTGGGCAAAAACGTAGCCTGCCCCAATTCTTCCGAATCCATATCAATTGCAATTTCTATCCGATAATTTTTCCCCTGATAGCAAACCATGCTGTCTTTGACCAGAAAACGCCTGTTCATAATCGGGTTCTTATAGGTCCAAGTGACAAATTTCCCCGGTTCCAGCTTTCCATTGGTACAAAAAAGACACTGCGAATCATTTCCCTGAAGAACCTCATAGCATTTCTTCCCTACATATTCTTCATGGGAATGGTACCCCAACGCATTGCGCAGGTATGCATTCATATACACCAATGAATCGTTTTCCAGCTCGGAAACATATACCATTTCTCCCAGTTCTTCAAAGAACTCCCACGGAAAAACCATGCGCAGCCTTCTCTCTTTTTATCAAT
The DNA here is from genome assembly GCF_944384695.1 of uncultured Agathobaculum sp. Lineage (GTDB taxonomy): Bacteria > Bacillota > Clostridia > Oscillospirales > Butyricicoccaceae > Agathobaculum. Next base: position 3,043 of record NZ_CALWUQ010000029.1, read on the forward strand.
CTTTTTATTCCCGCCAATGATGTCCTTATTATAGCATGGATTTACAAAAATGTCTCCATTTTTATCTCTATTTTGTTAAATCATTCCACATCCGGTTGTACCAGAGCATAGTATTCCGCATAAATATGTTCAAATGCCTCCGCTGTATTCAATCCTTCTTCCAGAACAGCCTGATAGATAGCGTCACAGTTATCTTCCAGCATTTTCACAACCTTGGGACAAATTTTTCCCGCACTGCACATCTGGTTAATGATATTCATCACTTCATGCAGCGGAAACGCCTGCTTATAGCTTCTTTCCTCGGACAAGGCGCTGACAATATCGCCCACTGCCACAATGCGCTGCGGCAAGGTCAAATCCTCTGCTCTGAGCCCGCGCGGATACCCCGAACCATCCAACGTTTCATGATGCCGAATGGCGATCTGCAAAATCTCATCACTGACATAACCTTTCAGAATGTCCTCGGTAATCATGACATGGGATTTCATAATCTCCCACGAACGGCCATCCAATTTCCCGGGACATTCCAGGATTTCAAGCGGAATCGCAATTTTCCCCAAATCATGCAGCATCGCCCCGATATGGATTTGATCTTTGACCTTTTGCTCCAATCCGAAGCCATCCGCCAGCATGTCGCTGGCCCGGACCATCATCGAGCAATGCAATGCAGTATAATGGCTACGGAAGTCTATTGAGCAGACCAACGTGCGCAGCAACGCTTCCTTTTCCCCGGTGCCCAACGGCTGCTTTCTGACACGCTCCAGCAAAAGGCTGTGTATCGTATCAATATCCCGCATCACAGAAAACTCCGCGATTTCCAGCGGCTCTCCCTCTGGAAACAACCCTTGAGATTCCTTTTGGAAAAAGGCTCTGACCGCATCCATATTCCGCCGTCCATGGCTGACAAAAAACAAATCGGTCTCATTGACAAGGCGCAGACACTTTACCACCCATTTTATCTTCTCGTCCAAATCGGTGCGGGCAATTTCCTCATCGGTTGCATGATGGTATTCAATGATTGGCGCGTATTGAGAAAACGGGAAAAAGGTTTTAAGAAACAGAAACCCATAGATTGTATGCAAATCACTCGTGTCATTTTCCAGTTGCAGCAAATTCCATGTGTCGGTTTTGCGAAAACTGCCGATGTCATGAAACAGCACTGTCCACACGATTTGCCCTATTTCTTCTTCCGAAAAGCGTCCATCCTGCTCCATCAAGCGCATCAATGCATAGGCGACTCGCTCCCCATGTCCCACTACCAAATCGTTAACACGATTGAGTGAACGTGTGATGATTTCATACAAATTTTCATTGGATAATTGTACCATTGGTCTCGTCCTTTTCCGTTTCCAGATATTCACAGGATGGATTTGAAAGAAGGCGGCAAGGTTTCTTCATTTCCTTGCCGCCATTTCCACTGCAATCATTTTTTGCAATATTTCCCGTTCTTATTTCAGTTCCAAGGGCTGTTCCTCTTCAGCAGATTGCTTTGCTGTCGGGGACGGATTCAACATCTGATCCCAAATCCGGTTGACCTCTTCCATGCAGTTGAAATAAATCGTCGCAAGCTGGGCAGACGGAATGCCAAGCTGTTCTGCATCCTCGGTAATCTTCTTCCAATCCGCCTTTTCATAGCTGATGACCAACTCCAGCAGCAGACCGCCCTGACCCTCATGATGGAGCAAAGCATTTTTCAGCTCATCCACCATCGGGATATCGGCAATGATTTCTTCCATCGGCGCATCAATCAGGTACTCCAACGTCGAGAACATGCCCAGCAGATACGCCTCAGAGCGTGTCAGAACCGGCTTCTTGATATACTTTTGCAGCTCACTTGCAAAGCTGGCGCGCATAAAGGAAATCTTGATAAACTCCTCAGAGTCACTCAGATGCGCCTCATCCTGCTCGCCGGCACTCAACAGATACACCCAGCGCTTGAGCTGGCTCAAACCGAGCGTTACAATCGCCTGCTGAATCGAAGTGGTCTGGGTTCTGCGCGCAAAATACGCAGAGTTTGCAATTTTCAGCAGGCTGTACGACAGCGTAACATCCGTCGATACAATCTGCTCAATCTCATGAATGTCCGGCTCTTCTCTCGTGACCGCAACCACCAGACGGAAGAAGTTGCTGCGCAGATAGGTGCTTTGATGAACCTTATTTGCCATCTGGTCGGCAACGTATGTACCCTGCATGCCATAAACGCCCAAGCTAATCGCCGTATCACGCAGCTCCTGCGTATCCACACCAGTTGCAATGACCTTTTTGTGCATGCTGTGCGCCACTCGCATGATATTTTCCGCCGATGCCTGACTCATCTGCTTCAAATCAATCTTGATGTAAGCCAGATACTCCATCAAAGCCAAATATCTTGGCATGAACTGGAAGTCATTTGCCGCGATTTCATAGCCTTCCTTGACATACTGCTGCACCAAATGCATCGCAAATGGATGAATGATAACGCTATCGTCAATCTGAATCACCAAATCTTTGCTTTTGAACAGATGCGGCGTCCGCTTTGCCAATAGAGAACTGGTAAAGGTCATAAAGCTGCGGGAATCACGAAGCGCCTTTTCTGAATTCTGCATCAGAAAATTATAAATAGTTTCCGCCGCTGAAATATCGTTCCCAGTCTCTCCGCCATAGGCCTCGCTGCCGGAATATTTGATTTCGTATCCAAGGATATGGTTATCCGCATCCTTTATAGCCTGTCTTACGATGAATCTGCTTCTTTCCATGGTTGCCGCCCCCGTTTTCCTCAATTCCTGCTACTGTCTCGACGCGCCAGCAGTCCATCCATTACGTCCACCAAATGACCGATTTCCGGTTTGGACAACTGTTCATCTGCACCGAGCTGCTTGCCCTTAATCCGCATTTCCTCTGTAACAAGCGAAGAGAAGATAATAACCGGCACCTGTTTGAGCACATTATCCGACTTGATCAGCTTGGTAAGACGATGTCCGTCCATGCTCGGCATTTCAATATCCGTGATTACCATAGCTGCTTTTTGCGGCAATTTATCCGGCTCCTCTGCCAACGGTTTGATATAGTCCCAAAGCTCCTGTCCGTTGGAGAACATGGTTAAATTCGTGTACCCTGCCTTGTTCAGCGCCTGCTGAATCATGCGGGACAGCAAAATCGAATCCTCCGCAACCAGGATGGGGCAATCCCGGCTCACACGGTTGCCCATTTTTTCGATTTCCCGCATCTGAATGGTGGTTTCCGGTGCGATCTCCGCCACAATCTTTTCAAAATCCAGTACGGTGACCAGCTGATCGTCACACTGCGCGATACCGGTTGCCACACCTTCTTCGCCGCCGGAAATGGTCTTATCCGGCTTCTGGATTGCGGTCCACGAAATACGGCTGATACCCACTACCGTATGCACGCGGAATGCAATGTACATTTTATTGAAATTGGTTACGATAAACAGGTGCTTCGGGTCCGGCTCAGATCGCTTGCCTGTCAGATAATACGGCAGATCCACTACCGTCAAAACGATATCGCGGGGCTTGAAAATGCCCTCTACCGCCGGATGGGCATGCGGCATCGGCTTTACGGGCGCACTCATCATGATCTCCCTTACCTTCGCCACATTGATACCATACAAGTTATCATCAATCGTAAACTGCATGATCTCGATCTCATTCGTACCGGATTCCAGCAAGATTTTACCGCGTTCATTTTCGTGCATTTCTCTCACTCCTTCTCAGTGTCTATCAAAGAATACGCTCCGCCTTGCCATATATTTTTATACAGCCTTCTCCCGTGGCAACATCAAATAAAAGGGTGCGTGCGGTTGAACCGCCAACATCCTCCCGCAGAAGCCGGATACGCTCCTGCTGCAACACATGATGCACACTGTCAATATTTCGCTGTCCGATATTGCCAAGGCTGCCATTTCCGGCAACATCAAACATTTTTGCGCCACCCGCAATCTTTGCCACAATGCGGGAGCGCCGCGCCCCCATTTGCTCCATTTTGCTCAGTGTCAGGCGGATGCCCGTGTCTGCATATTTCAGTGGAGAAGTCCGATTGGTCTCCATATTGATCGGCAGCATGATATGAACCAGCGCGCCCAAACGAATGAAGGGATCGTAAAGGCAGATACCGATGCACGACCCCAACGCATAGGTGATGAGCACCCCTTCGTTTTTGGCCATCTTCATATCCGCAATGCCAATAGTCAGCTTATTCATTCACATATCCCCAATTTATTTAACAGATAGTTCAGGGACCGCATATCAGGTGCGAGCAGCAACCTGCACGGCACCTCTTTTCCTTGTACGATAAAGCTTCCGCCAATCAGCATAATATAATCCGACTGGTTGCCATATGCCGCCATCGGCACCGTGATAATGGCGCCCTGCATGTCAATCGACAGCTGCGGCACGGAAGGCGTAATGCGAACCCCCGACAGTCCGGATAATGCATTGATGAACGAGGAAATCAAAATATTCCCAATTTCGATAACCGCGGAATTTTCAATTTCCGTCAATTCACTGTAATCATTGATCTGCTTGCCCATGGTTCGTCCCAGCAGCAGATTGATGGCGTCCAGCTGGAACAACGCCAGCATCAGGCCGTTGATCTCGCCGCGCAAATCGGAAATGATGCCTGCGGCAATGGTTTCAAAGCCGCCCAGCTTTTCCACCGCAGCGTTAAATTCCAGAATTTGTACTTCCGGCAACGGAATGCGCACTTCAATTCCCAACATACTTGACAGCGCTGTGGCGGCGTTGCCCGTACCGATACTGCCAATCTCACGCAGCGCATCAATTTGCAGGGAATTCATCTCCTCATATTTTTTCAACACTAATTACTACACTTCCTTTAACTGTTCCGCAAGCCATTGATCGTGCTTTCAATTTCGTCCTGCGTCTGCACCATCTTGAGCGCATAGGAGAACGAACGCTGCGCCTCAATCACCTTGGCAAATTCCGTACCGACATCCGCGTTGGATGCTTCCAGCATGCCGTGAATCGCCTGTCCCTCGCCCGGCAGTACCGGTCCATTTTTCGCCACCGGTGCAAAACGGTTGCTGCCCAGATGCTGCATATTGTCCGTGTTGGCAAAATCAAACACGCCTACCGGATAATCGCCTTCCGCATCCTCGCCCAACGCAATCGGCTGCTGGTTTTGATCCAGTACATAATATCCGTCCGGGTCGCAGAGGTAAAAGTTTTCCTGACCGCCCTGCACCACACTGCCCCAATGGAAATTGCCTGCGCGGCTGTAACTGATTTCGCCGGTTTGCGGATTGAGCAAGCCAAAGAAGCCGCTGCCGTTGATGGCGTAATTCTGACCGTCCGCCCGCTGCATCAGCGCGCCTGCCGCAAAATCGGTCGTTGTCTGAATCATGCGGCTGCCCGAACCGCGTGGGAGCTGTGCGTTATCCGGTCCGGTCCAATTGCGATACAGCAAATCAGAGAAATTTGCCTGCTCCGACTTAAAGCCAACCGTATTGACATTGGCCAGATTGTTCGCCGTCACGTTCATCCTCTGCTGCTGCTGCGAAGCCGCGACCGCCGCGGCATAAAAAGATTGGTTCATCTGGATTGTCTCCTTTCCCCAATTTATACGCGGCCCAACTCGGTCGCTGTTTTGGACATGAGCTGATCGTACATCTTGCTCAGCTGCGATGCGCTTTGCAGCGCACGCTGGCAGGTAATCATCTCCGTCATTTGCTGCACCAAATCGGTATTGGCGCGTTCAATCATCTCGTGGTGCACGACCGTATCGGTTGCCAGCTGCGGCTGACCGGTTGCGGTAAACATGCCCTCACCCGTTTTCTGCAAATCCTGCGCCGGGTCGGCAAAGGTAAAGACGCCAAGCTGGCCCAATACCTGACCGTCCTCAGTGGAAATGATGCCGTCGGTCGTGGCGTTAATCTTATCCGTTCCCAGATAAATCTGCTGCCCGTTTGGATCCAGAACACGTCCTTGTCCGGCCAGGGCCAGATACCCCTGATCGTCCAACATGAACGACCCGTTGCGGGTATATACCCGGCCCGCATCTGTTTGAATGGCGAAATATCCATCCCCTTCCAGAGCGAAATCCAAGGGTAAACCAGTCGATTGCAAAGCCCCCTGCGAATGGTCGGTATAGACCTCATCCAAAGCGGTGATATAACTGGTTGTCGTTCCAAGCTCCTGCGGATTTTTTTGCTTGTTGCCGATCTGGCTGCGCATCACTTCGTCAAAGGTCGTGTCCGCATACCGGTCGGCCTTATAGCCCACCGTCGCCGTATTGCTCATATTGTTGCCCACAACATCCAGATTTCTGGTCTGTGTCAGCATGGCGGAACTCAAATCATAGAACCCTTTAAACATATCCTCAATCTCCTCTGCTTATGTACCGTATATATATTTTTGCATTGAGATTCGCAGTTTGCGGATCGCATTGGAATGTATCTGTGATACGCGCGGCTCACTCACGCCGAGCACCTGCGCGATTTCCTTCATCTGAAACGATTTCTGATAATACAGGGACAAAACCAGCTGTTCCTTTTCGCGCAATTCGCTGATGCTCCGTTTTAGCTCTTCGTACAGCTCTTTTTTCTGGTAATTCTCCTCCGGCTGGGCATCCGCATCAGACTGCGGCAAATGCTTGGCCGGCACATCCGAATCCCGTTCATCCAACAGCATATCCAGCGACAGTACATTGCACAGCGCTGTCTTTGCCAGCTCCTCCTGATAGCGTGCCTCGCTCAAACCCATATGTTCGGCAATTTCCTTATCAGTCGGTACTCGCCCGAGCCGAGTAAACAATTCACTGTTTGCCGTGTCAATCTCGCGCATGCGCTTTCTGACCGAGCGCGGCAGCCAATCCTGACGGCGAGCCAAGTCGATTATCATACCGCGCAGACGTTTGGAGACATAGGTTTCAAACTTGACGTTCTGGCTCAAATCAAATTTATCCAATGCACCCATCAGCAGGATAATTCCCTCATTAATCATATCATCGACCTGCGCGAAGCTTAAATAAACCCCTCGCAGCTTCAATGCCACATTTTTTACAAGATAGGAATACCGCATCACGAGGATTTTTTTCAGTTCCGGATCTCCGGTTTGCTTATATTCTGTGAGAAGCGCCTCATTCGTCATCTGCTCCCATCTCTTTTGTGATTCCAAGGCGTTTCCCCCCTAACTTCAATCTAATGTTACGAAAGTGTGATGTTGCCCAGCGCCTGTATCTGGACGCTCGTAATCACCTCGTTAAAGGACAACACAGTAAGGTCCGGATAAAACTGTTCCAGCAATCGGCTCAAATAAATGCGGATGATATGGCTGGTGAGCAAAATCGGCTTTTGCGACAGCTCCGAAAATTTCTTAATGTGCTCATTGAGCTGCGACAGCAACTTCTGCATCAAATCTGGACCAAGTGCAAGATACACACCCTGCTCGTTTTTGGTCAGGCTGGCGACAATCTTTTTCTCCACCTCTGCATCCAGTGTAATCACGCTGAGACGGCCATCCTCGCAGAAGCGGTGCGTGATGGTTCGTTTGAGCTGCGCACGCACGCTCTCCGTAATCAAATCCACATCGTGGGTGATGGCCAATGCGTCGACCGTAGTCTCCACGATTGTACCCATATCCTTGATTGGAATGCCTTCCTTCAGCAGATTGCAAAGGATTTTCTCCAGCATAGCGTAGGAAACCACACCCGGGAAGGCTTCTTCCACCAGCTGCGGTGCCGAACGCTTCAAATTCTCCACCAGCTGGATGGTTTCCGCACGGTTGAGCAATTCATACGTGTGCTTTTTGACCGTTTCCGACAGGTGTGTTAACATAACGGACAGCGGATCAATGACCGTATAGCCGTAAATTTCGGCCATTTCCTTGTTTTCCGGCAAAATCCACCGGGACGGAATGCCATATGCAGGCTCTATGGTTTCAATGCCGTCAATTTCTCCCGCCGGATTGGCAGGCTCCAAGGCAAGGTAATAATCCAGCAGGATTTCGCCGCGGGCGACTTCTTCGCCTTTTATTTTGATGACATACTGGTTGGTGCCCAGCATAGAAGCGTCGCGCAGACGAATGGACGGCACTACAAAGCCCATATCCTGCGCATATTGCCGGCGGAAAATCACGATTCGGCTGATGAGCTTACCGCCGCGCGACTCATCCACCAAGGGAATCAGGCTGTAACCAAATTCCATCTCAATTGGCTCGACATTGATCAGGGAATAGATATTGTTAATATCCTTGTAGTAATCCATTTCGGTTTGCTGCGCTTCCGCCTGTTTTCGGGCTGCCTCCTGCGCAGCGGGCAACGCTTCCTTTTCCTTCTGCAACGCCTCCATCTGATGCGCCACACGACGGCTGACGAGGAGCAGCGCGGCTGCAATCAGAATCAGCTGAACATGGGGCGTGCCGGGAAAAACCGCAAACACAGCCAGAATCAAACCGGCAATCATCAAGGACTGCGGCTGCGCAAGGAACTGCTTGATAACATCGTTATTCAGGCTGCCCTCGGAAACCGCACGGGTGACGATCATACCGGTCGCCGTGGAAATCATCAGTGCCGGCAACTGGGAAACCAGACCGTCACCAATCGTTGCAATCGAATAAACGCTGAGCACTTCGCTCAACTCCATACCGGACTGCACGATACCGATAATCGAACCGGCGATAAAGTTAATCGACGTGATAATGATGGACATGATCGCGTCGCCCTTGACAATCTTGGTTGCACCGTCCATTGCGCCGTAAAAGTCCGCTTCGCGCTGCACCTTATATCGTCTCAGCTTGGCTTCCTGCTCATTGATGAGGCCGGACGACAAATCCGCGTCGATGGCCATCTGCTTGCCGGGCATGGAATCGAGCGTAAAGCGGGCTGCTACCTCTGCAACGCGCTCCGCGCCCTTGGTAATGACGATGAACTGCATCAAAACGATGATCAGAAAGATAATGACACCGATGACGACATTGCCCTGAATAACGAATTCACCGAATACCTTGATTACCTGTCCTGCCTCGCCGCCATTGGAAAGGATCAGACGAGTGGAAGATACGTTCAGTCCCAATCGGAACAGCGTAGTAATCAACAGCAGCGATGGAAAAATCGAAAACTCCAGCGGCTCATGGATATTCATGGTGATCAACAGAATAATCAGCGCCAGAGAGATATTGATGATAAAAAATACGTCCAACAGAAACGGCGGCAGGGGGATCAACAGGAACAACACGATGACCACGACAAACACCGATATTACGTTGTCAAAAAGTCGTCTCATAATTCCACCATTTCTATACCAATTTCAAACTTATTGCGGGAAACTCCGCTTATTGAGTTTATAAACATAAACTAAAATTTCAGCCACCGGACCATATTGATCGGCAGGAATCGTCTGCCCTATCTCAACAGCAGCATATAGCGCACGCGCCAGCGGTCGGTTTTCCACCACAGACACGCCGCTGTCCTCCGCCACCGCAACGATACGGAGCGCCAGCTCATCCTGGCCCTTGGCCACCACGACCGGCGCGGCATCCTGCCCCGGCTTATAACGGAGCGCGACCGCAAAGTGCGTCGGGTTACGGATAACGACGTCCGCACCCGGAACAGCCTGCATCATGCGGGACTGCGCAATTTTGCGCTGCGCTTCTTTAATTTTGCCCTTGATTTTCGGGTCGCCTTCGGTCTGCTTATACTCTTCCTTGATTTCCTGTTTGGACATTTTGAGTTGTCGCTCAAAGTCCCACCATTGATACAGATAATCGAAGAAAGAAAGCACCAGAAAAGCAATGCCAACTTCCAAAATCAGCTGAAAGCCAAGGTCTCGCATAGAAGCCAGCGCAACGCCGATATCGCTGTCCATATAGCGCGCAAAAACCAAAAGCGATCCGCTGACAAACTTATATATCAAAATCAAAAGGATGGTGATTTTCAGCACGCCCTTGAGCGATTCAATCACGCTTTTGAGGGAAAACAGTCGTTTGATACCCTGCAACGGGTTCATACGGCTAAATTTTGGCTTCATGGCCTCAAAAGAAACCAGCAGTCTGGTTTGCGCAAAGGTTGCAACCACGGCCGCCAGGACCGTTGCCAGCAACGGAATAGCAACCGACTGCGCCAACGCCATAACAGATTTTGCGCTCAGTTCCGTTCCAATGGCGCTCGCGCCGCCGGTCGGTACGCTGCCAACCAAACCGATGCAATAACGGAAGATGCCGGTCATTGCATCCACCATAAACGAAAGCCCGAACCGCAGCGCAGCATAGCTTGCAAACAGCGTTGCCACCGCCACGACGTCTTGGCTCATCATGACATTACCTTTTTTTCGCTCGTCACGTCGCTTTTTTGGTGTGGCTTTTTCTGTTTTTTCGTCCGCTCCGCCCGGCATGCTCGGTTCCCCCCTTTGGGCCTACCTAACCTCCTGCAACCACTTTCATCGCTTGTTCAATCGCGACCAGCATCTGCTTTTCCAATCCGAGGATAAATTCGCCCGTCAAAGGCAAAAGCAGAATCACCATCACCATTCCCAAAATAATCTTAAGCTCAAAATTGATTGCAAAAACATTGATTTGAGGAATTACTTTCATCAGAATACCCATTCCCAGCTGGCCGATCAACTCAGCTGCAAGGATTGGTAAACACAACTTCATCGCCAAAACGGCACAGGATGCAAACATCTCCAGCACATAGGTAGAGGCCGATGTACCAAACGAAACAGCCCCATACGGAATGACCTGTCCGGAATTTAACATAATGCGCAGCAGGGTGATATGACCACCTGCCACAAAAAACAGCAACGCCATCATAATATTGAACAGCGTGCCCGTCATAGAGACATTGGTTCCCATCGAGGGATCATATGTCTCCGACATATTCATGCCCATTTGCGCATCAATCATTTGGCCTGCCTGCAAGACCACATAAAAAAAGAAGTGGACCAGCACAGCAACCAAATAACCCAGCGCAAGCTCCAGCAGCGACCGGACGGCAAACTCAACCACAGTTGTCGGCACTGCGGGTAACGGCAAATCGGTCAAAGAATATACCGCCACAGCAAGCATCAGGCTCGCCCCCGCTTTCACCAGCCCCGGGACACCGGAGCGGCCTCCCAGCAGCGGGTTGAACACCATAAATCCGGTCATGCGCATGAGAATATAAAGGAACAGCGTCAGTTGTGCATCATCAATCATCGTGCTCGCTGTCCCCTTCCCGTTAAGCAATCATTTGGGTAAATATCATCCTTGTAAAGTCCTGCATTGTATCCAGCATCCAAGTGCCTGCAAGGAGGAGAAACGCAATGACTAACAGAAGTTTTGGAATAAAAGACAGCGTTTGTTCGTGAATCTGTGTTGCCGCCTGAAAAATGGCCACCAGTACGCCGACCGCCATACTGGCGATCAGCATCGGCCCGCCAATCTTAAGCGCAACCCATATCCCCTCCCGTAGAATATCAATAATCTGGTTCTGATCCAACGCTCAACCTCCTCCCATGTACTATCGGAAGCCCTGCGCCAGCGTAGAGAACAAAAGCTGCCAGCCATCGACTGTAATAAACAGCAAAAGCTTAAACGGCATGGATATCATTGCCGGCGGCAGCATAATCATGCCCATACTCATCAAAGTCGAAGAAACCACAATATCAATCAGCATAAACGGGATATACAGGAAAAAACCAATCTGGAATGCCGCCTTCAGTTCACTGGTCATGTAGGACGGAATGATAACGCGCATGGACAGCTCCATGGCCTCCTCATCCGTCGCCGGCTCGTCCACACCGGCCAAATCACAGAACAGCGTCAGCGAAGACCGCTCCGTATTCCTCAACATAAAATCCTTCAGAGGCACCGACGCTCTGTCGATTGCTTCCTCCTGCGTAATTTCCTGCCTTGTATACGGCTCATAGGCCGTCTCCTGAATCTGTGTCAGCACCGGATTCATGATAAACAGCGTCAGAAACAATGCAATGCCAATCAGTACCATATTGGGCGGGTTCTGTGACGTCCCCATAGCCGTTCGCAAAAAAGAAAGCGAAATGATGATTCGTGTAAACGAAGTCATCATGATCAGCATGGACGGCAGCAGTGCGATGACGGTAGTCAGGAAAAGTATTTCCAGTGTTTGCACACTGTCGCCGTTTACATTGATCAGGCTATCCGGCATGAAACACTCTCCTTCCTACTTCCTGTCATTTTTCTTGCGCAGCACATCCGAAATAACATCGGAAAACTTCGGTGCGGTAGCTTGGCTGCCCACCTGTTTCGTCTGTCTCCAGATACGCGATTCTTCCTCGCTCAGCTCAGTAAGCAGCGTGATTTGCTCATCCGACACACCGAGCACAAGCCAACGCAGCCCGACACGCGCCACCACCACCGCCTTATTTTGCCCGAGCGGCAGACGGTCGTAGATACGCATATGGCCGCCGGATGTAATGGTCCCGCCCATATTCCCGATTGCGATGCGGCGCGTAAACCAATACGCCAGATACAAAATCACCGCAACGCACAGGCACATGCCAATTAAGGAAAGCCACTTCATCCTGTTACGGCTGTCCTACAATCGAGCTTACCGTCTTAATGATGCGATCCGGCTTAAACGGCTTTACGATAAAGTCCTTTGCACCGGACTTGATGGCTTCGATAACCATAGCCTCCTGACCCATTGCGGAGCACATAACGACCGATGCATTGGGGTCCGCCTTGCGGATTGCCTTCAACGCCTCCAGACCGTCCATATTGGGCATGGTGATATCCATAATCACCAGATCCGGCTGGATTTCCGCGTACTTATTGACCGCTTCCGCACCGTCGCTGGCTTCATATGTATCCGTATAGCCGTTCTCATTGAGCGTGTTCTTTACCATCATTCGCATAAAAGCTGCATCATCTACTAACAAAATCTTTGCCATGGTTCATCCCATCCTTTTCGTTTTTCAAAATAATATATGAAGTATTTTTGCTTATTAAAGGTCTTCCAGCGCAAGAGGCTCGATAATCTCGGCAATGCGCAGTCCAAAGCTGTCATCTACGACGACGATATCGCCCTTGGCAATGCACTTGCCATTGACGTACAAATCTGCTCGGTCGCCCGCCAACCGGTCGAGCACCACAAGCGAACCCTTGGTGTAGTTCAAAATATCCTTAACCCGCCGGCGTGTTCGTCCGATTTCAACCGAAACGTCCACCGGAACAGACATCAGCAAGTCCAGATTGCCTTCCTGCTCTTCGTTCAGGCTTGTGGCATGCTCTTCAAACTTCGGCATGGCCGGCTTGGATGTCTTAATGGTTTTCGGCTCCGGCGCCGCCTGCTGTTGCTGCGGCGGCATATAGTACATCGGCGGATACGGCATCTGCATCCCATACGGCGGATATGCCATTGCAGCATATTGCTGCTGCGTCTCCGGCGTCATCTGCGGCATTGCCTGCGGAACTGTTTGCTGCGGCTGCGCTTGTGCTGCCGGCTGCTGCGGCATCACAGGAGGTGTCTGCTGCGGTGTTGCTTGCGGCTGTGCCGGTGCAGGCGCTGCTGCTGTCTGCGGCTGTACCGGCTGTTCCACTACCGGTGCTGCAGGTTGCGGCTCTGGCTCTGCGGCCTGATCCCCTCCCAAATTCTGAGCCAGCAGCTTTTCGATTTCCTCCTGGCTCAAGGGTGCGCCGCTGTCACTGGGCTTCTCCGGTTCAGCCGCAACGGCCGGCTGCGCTGCCGGTTCGGGTTCCGGCTCGCTTCCCATGCCAACGTCTTCCCCTTCGATTCCAAAGCCCTTCAGCAGTTCCCGCACCAAATCCATGCTGAGCGCACTCATAAATTCGCTTTCGACCGCATCTTCGATGCTGAACTTGAAGCGAACGACGACCAACATGCCATTAGGCGGAAAATATTTTTCAACGAAGTCCTGTAGGCTTCCGATTTCAAATGCCTGCGGCGTTGAAATATTGACCATTCGGCTCAGGAAATCGGACATTGCTGTGGAAGCTGCACCCATCATCTGGTTCATGACTTCGCAGATCGCGCTCATGTTCAGCTCATTGATTTGAAAGTCCTCATCCTTTGTCGTGCTTCCCATAAGGATATCCACGATTGCACGAACGTCGCTTCGCTTGAGCAGCATGATATTGCTGCCGCTGAGTCCGGCCACATAGTCGATTTTTACGCCGATTGCGGGCTGTAAATCACCAAGTGTAAAATCCTGTGCAGATACCACGCTCACCGTTGGCGTCGTAATATCCACGCGACGTGCGAGCATATTGGAAACCGCAGTCGCGGAGGAGCCCAGACTGATATTAAAGATTTCCCCAATCGCATCTATCGCCATTGGGCTGAATACATTCGATCCCATTCTTACTGCCTCTCTCCTTCATCCTGCATATTTTCCATGTCGGATAGCACATAGGTTTTATCTATCCGCACCGCTTTATTCTTTTGAAATACACCCATCTTGCCGTCGAACCATCGCTTTCCACCAATATTCAAAAAGATTTTTGAATCTTTTGGCTGGTCCAAAAAGATTACATCGCCCACATGCAGATGGTAAATATCCTCCAGCCGCAGGGTCGTATGCTGAAATTCTGCTGTAATCTCCAAATCTGAACCACGCAAGTAATCCATAATTTCTTCGCTGTCATGTTGATTGGTCTGCCGGATGCTTGCCGTTTCCCGGTTCATCAAGCCGAACACATCACTCAGCATCGTGCCCGGAAGAACAATACTGAAACGCCCCCTGCTCACCGGTGTGCGGATTGTGATGCCAACAATGACGACAGCCTCTTCCAGTCCAATCAACTGCACCAATGTGGGATTGACCTCAACCCGCTGGAACTTGAAATTGATATCTATATAATTCTTCCACGCACTGGACAAGCTGTCAATTAAATTATTCATGCAATCCGTATACAGACGCAATTCAATATCCGTATACTGATAGTCCGAACTCACTTCCCCCTCGGTTTCTCCATCTCCACCGAGCAAACGATCCAGCATACTCAACATGATGCCCGTCGTAATATGAAAGAGAATCGGTTCCTTTTCCGCCGTATCGTCAAACGAATCCTCTGCCAGCGTTAATACATCCCGCTCTGATAAGGCGTTGGAAAATTCAAAATACCGCTGCTCTTCTACCGAATCCACCTCTAACTCGCACGACATGTGCAGCAAAGCATTCAACCGGGAGGACAAAATCCGCACATAGCTTTCAAAAATACTGCTGATCATTTTCAAGCGATCCCGCGTGAATTTTTTCGGGCTATAAAAATCGTATTTGGGATACTTCTTTTCCTCGGATTTATCCTTTTCGGTCGATGACATGTCCATGTCGCCGTTGCGCGCAGCAGCAAGCAGGGCATCAATCTGACTTTGTGATAAAACTTCAGACATTATAACAAATCCTTTTTACTCTTAACTCTACTCGGCTCCGCCTTCGCGTATCGTGAAATACTTATCCACGCTGGTTTCTGCGCTGTCCGCATTCAGGCCGGTAATCATAATCTCTACACGGCGGTTCTTCGCCCGTTCCGCGTCTGTATCAAAGCCGGCAATCGGACGCCACTGTCCATATCCCACACTGACCAGCTTATCCGGATCAATTACATTTTTCTCCTGCAAATACACAGTTACCGTAGCCGCACGGTTAGAGGCGAGGAAGCGGTCGACCGTAGGATTATTGGGCTTTGACGGATCGCCCTGTGAGGTGTGTCCCATGACACGCATTTCATCAATCAGCTCGTTTTGCGGTGCAATGGCATTGGCCACCTCATCAAGCATCCGTTTTCCCGAATCCAACAGCACATAGCTGTCGCCTTCAAAAAACACTGCATCGCGGAACGTGATAAAAACATAGTCCGCGCCTTGCGTAATGGACATCTGCTGTTGCAGATTGTTCTTTTCACTGTATTCATTGAGCGCCATTGCAATTTGGTTAAGCGCCGCGGTAACATCCGCCTCCGAAATCTGCTCGGTATCCTTGACGTCATCCTCTTGGCCCGTGCCCTGACCGGGAGTACCCATCGTTTCCGAGGTGGATTCACGCTTAAAGCTTTGTACAATCATTGCCCATTTGGTTTCATTGATGGTGGACATACTATATAGCAGAACGAAAAAGCAGAGAAGCAGCGTGACCATGTCGCCATATGTATCCTGCCAGTTAGCTCCGCCCCCACCCTTTCTCCGTCTTTTCACATCTGCGACTTCCTTTCTCTTCCTATCGAGGCAAAACGCTTATTCCTTCTCTTTGCCTCGGCCCCCGCGTCCTTTTTTCTTCTCAGGAGCGCCGCCTGTTGCATTCTGCTCCAGATAACCCTCCAGCTTTTCCCGAATGAACTTCGGGTTTTCACCAGACTGAATCGCCATAACCCCTTCGACGATCAGCTGTCTGCAAAGACATTCTTCCTCATCACGGGTACGCAGGTTATTGGCAATCGGGTTGAAAACCAGGTTTGCCAAAATAACGCCATAGAAAGTAGTAATCAGCGCAGTACCCATATCCTTACCAATGGTGGAGGAACCGCTTTCCGGGTCCATATTAACCAGCATGTTGATCAGACCGATCAGCGTACCGACCATACCGAAGGCCGGCGCAGCAGCTGATGCCTTTTCATACATCGAAGCAACATCATCATGGCGCGTACTGAGCTGCTCGATATCGCTTGTCAGCATGTCCCGCACCTTATCCGAATCGTTACCATCTACGATCAGCATAATGCTTTTCTTGAAAAACGGGTCTTCCAGCTGGTTGGCACGTTCCTCCAGCGCCAGCAGGCCGTTCTTACGGGCAATCTGCGCAAACTCAACAACCTCGTCAATCACAGATGATGGGTTGAATTTTTTCTGATTAAAAATAATTCCAATATGTCTTGGAAATTTTGCAACCATCTTGCCGGGATTACCAGCGATAATGGTGGCCAAGGTACCGCCGAATACAATGAAGATACTCGCTGCATCCGCAAAATTCTTTAACTGCCCAAACTGAAGCAAGCCAAAGAGCGCACCCTCACCGCTACCAATCGACATACCGATAATCAGCAGAATAAATCCGCCGACGATACCCAAAATAAACGTTAAATTCATTTCTTACACGTCCCCCAATCTGAATCCGTCCATAAGACGAGTTGTCAGAATGCAGTTCTATCTATATTCAGTCTCCTCGTTTATCGGAGATCGTGATTTCACGGTAAATATCCCGCACTCTTGCGGTATAGTTTTCTATCTGGCGAACCACCGCTTCCGGTGTTTCACGTACAATATAATAATCATGATTCATCATGATGATCTTGGTTTCGGGAATCATTTCAATTGTCTCGATCTGCATATGGTTCAGCAAAAACGGTTCTCTGTTTAACTTTGTCAGCCGGATCATGTCATTCACCTTTCCCCACTTCAAAAGATTTCAGGCCTCGGGGGCGCGCCATACGCGCCCCCGGCTGCCTGCATTTACGTCATATCTCTCACAAAGAGAATCATTAACGCTTCATGCTGACCAGATCGGACAACATTTCATCTGTAACAGTAATGATTTTGGTATTGGCCTGAAAACCGCGCTGCGTCGTAATCAAATCGGCAAACTCCGTCGCGATATCCGTTTTGGAGGACTCCAAGCCGCCGGACAAAATCTGCGTAGTACCTGCGCCGGTAATTGCAACCCAGCCGTCATTGCCTGCCTGAGCCACATTATTCAGCGATACATCCTGCGATCCACCAACGACACCGCCGCAGGTGCCTACCACAACGTCACCTGCGTTATTGCCGGCTTTATAGTAACCGTCGCTTTCTTTCGTCAAACCATTCGGGTTAACAACGCTGCCAATCGGGATAACGCCCACAGTAATCGGGGCCCCGCTCTGCGTAACCGCTGTGATAACGCCGTTTTTATCCACACTCAGGTTAACGCTCTGCACATCAACGCGATTATTCGGATCCGCACCAGTAGTACCGGCATAGGACAAGCTGTTGTCACCGGTTGTATTAACCGTAGGATAAATGGCGGTGCCTTCTGCAACATCCTGCAAACCTGCCGGTGCTGCAACCGGCAAACGGATCGGACGCAGGCAGGTATCCCAAACGATGTCATCCCCAGTCATCATTATGGAGTTATCGTCATTACCGCGCGGCATGAAGCCATATACGCAATAACCGTTGCTATCCACCAGATAGCCGTCCGAATCCAGCGAAAAATTACCGACACGCTTGAGCGTCAGATTATTCGGGTCCGCCTCATAGGTCAGCGGTTCTTCCGGCTTCGCACCCACCATAAAAAAGCCGTTGCCATCCAGATAGAGGTGAGAATTGATACCCGTCGGCGCATAAGTACCGCCGGTCATATTCAAATCAATCGAGGCAACCTGAGAGCCATAGCCGATTTGCGAAGCGTTAGTACCACCGTACTGGGTGCCACCCGCCGTACTGTTGCTGATTGAAGTATACATGGACTCGCTGAACGAAGTAACGCCCGGCTTGAAACCATACGTATTGGCATTGGCAATATTGTTGCCGATTACATTCATCTTCTGCATGTGGGTCTGCAAACCCGCAATTGCAGCGTACATAGAACCTGTCATAAGTTTTATTTGCTCCTTCCAATTCATACGGCGCAGTCGGAAACCGTCATACGGACAGGCTTCCAAAGCACCCTAAAAAGGACCTGCTTTCTTACTTGAGAAGAACAGCACCGTCTATATTGGTAAATACATTGTCGCGCATCTCATCTTGTGAAATGGCTGTGATCACTCTGCTTTGCGGCACATTTACGATAAACGCACGTCCCGCATCCAGCACCAGAATGTTTTTCGCGCCTTTTTCCTGCGCTTTCCCAACGGAATACGCAAGCTGGCTCATCAGATCGTCGGTCATTTCAATGCCCCGCTCCTCTGCGCGCTGCTGTGCATGCTTGGAAAATTCCACAGTCGGCGTAGTTTGCTGCGCCGTGCCAAGCTGCTCCATGCGCTGCCGGAGCAGATCGCCAAAAGTACCCGTCGAAGTCTGGGCTGTCTGCTGTACCTGCTGGCCGAGTGAACCGCTGCCACTAATTCGGTCGATCATATTTTATCGCCGCCCTCGCTGGAATCCGGCGTATCAGAACCACCAGTTCCATCCGTTTCACCGGTTCCTTCCGCTGGCGTTTCCTCCTCCGCCGGCAACTCACCGACCGCCATAATGGAGCTGAGTGCATAGGACTTTCCATTCACGAAAATGACCTGCTCGCCATTATAAGTTCCTGTACCTGTCACTTCACCGACAATTTCCTTCAAGCCGCTGGCACTGGTGTACTCACCGACCGTTACCGTTTTGCCAACCAACGAAGCCGCATACGACATCGTTGCCGCGTCCGTCATGGTCGCCATAGCCTGAATCGTCGACATCGAAATCAACTGATTCATCATATCGCTCGTCGAGGCCGGATTATCAATATCCTGATTCTGGAACTGAACAATCATCAGCTGCAGAAAGTCCTCCATTGTCAGCGTCAGATTATCCGCACTGCTATCCTGCAAATAACCAACGTTATTATCCGTATCCGAGCTGGAGGTCTTCGTCGTTTGCGTATTGGTACTATATGTACTCTGGTTAGAAGTTCTCGCTATCGTGGGGGTAAACAAATCGCTCATTCTATCTTCTCACTTCCTTTCCATCAAATCGCGTCCAGCTGATAAAGCCCTAAGCGCAGTTGACCCAAAAAGCTGTCCTGCTCCGCTTTGCTCTGCTGCGGATGGGATTGCTGCTCCTGTTGCTGCCGGTTCTGCTGGTTGTGACCGTCATACTGCGGCTGCTCCGGCTCCTGCTGCTGCACCTGAATTTGCACCGTTTGACCGGTACGATCCTCCAGCATCGCGCCCAGATTGCCGACATGCTGCGCCAGCAGTGAAGTGGTCTTTGCGTTATCCGCATAAATCACCAGCCCCAGCTTGCTGCCATGCTGCATCAACTCAATCGTGATGTGACCGAGATTGTCCGGCTGTAACTGGATCTGCACCTTGTCGCCTACAGTGTTCAGATTCGCCTGAATGGTATCGGCAAGCTGCTTTTCCATATCAGGCGCATTGACGTCAACCGTCGGCGTGGCGTCACCTACCTTGACCGGTACCGTCTCAACATTGCGGAACACCGGCTGCTCCTGCTGCGTCACAACAACAGGCTGATCGTCCGGCTGTTCTACCTCAACCATCTTTTGTCCGGTTGTGGCATTACCGGTCGACTGCTGTTCCGTTTGCGCCGTTGGATTTTGCAGGCCTTGCTGCTGTGCGCCCTCCTGCGGTACAACGACCTCGGGAGCGGTCTGGCTCTGCTCTACGGTTGCTGTCTGCTGCGGCACCTGTCCCGCCGCCGACTGCGTTGCCTGCTGCTGCATTACGGGAACCCCCGTTTCTGCCGCGACTGCCGTCTGCACGGTCTGCGTGACGACTGCATCAACCGTCGGCATGGTGGCAACCATATCCACATTTTCCTGCGCTGTCTGCTGCACCGCTGTGTCCTGCACCGCATACGGCTGGAACAGCATCGCCGCCAATACCTGACGCACATCATCAGAAACCTCTGCAACATTCTCCTGCGGCTGCTGCTCGGTTTGCTGCACCTTGTCATTTTGTACCGGTTTTGACTGCGTCTGCTGGTCATTCGTGCTGGGCTTTGTGGACGATACCGCCTCTTGCTTTTGCGACATCATATCCTGAAAAGAATCCCCCTCCGAATCCTTGCCGGCGTTAGAACCGGATACCTGACCTTGCTGCATCATCAGCTGCAT
>NZ_CALWUQ010000030.1 GCF_944384695.1 uncultured Agathobaculum sp.
ATGAGGCTGCACCGTCTGTCTCCACTGCCTGCCCGCGCCCGGCGCGCTGGTGCTGTCTCCTGCTGCGGCTGGGGCTTTGGTCGCGGCCTGCGGGCCGCTTAGGCGAGCCGCTTTGCTCTCGCCTTTCATCCGGTCGGCTGCACTGCCGGTTATTCTTCACCTCCGGCCGAGTCGGGAACGTACTCCATCAGGTCGCCCGGCTGGCAGTCAAGTAGCGCACAAAGCCGGTCAAGCGATTCATATCGCAGACCGACAGGCTCGCCGCGTCTCATTTTATAAAACGTCCCTTGCGGGATGATCCCCATTTCCTTTACTTTTGTCGTGTTAATTCCTGCATCCTGCAAAAGCTCAAATAATTTGTCATATTTTATCACTGTAACTCCTCCTTTTCTCTAATTATAGCAAATTTTTGCATCATTTCAAGAGCAAAAAATACACAACACTTTACTTCATTTTTAGCGCAATATATCAATAGATTTTGCTTCATTTTTGATGTATAATAAGATCATAGAAAAGGACAGAAACCACAGCATAAAGGTATGATAGGAGGCTTTTAAAATGAAAAATCTTGCTGATTTATATTTTGATATGATGATTGGTTATGACCAGCTATGTGACCTTGAACTTCTCCTTCTTGAAGCCGCCCCCGAGGATAAGCCCGCATTAGAGCAGGCCCGAAACGAGACAGCAGCGAGAGCACAGGCCGCCGAAGATGCTTATAAGGCTGCGAAAAGGGAGGCTGGGTTAAGATGACAATGTATGCCGTACGAAATAAGCTGGCCGACGTGCTTGGCCTCCCCGTCAATCTAATCCATGATGCAATGATCTCCCAGCTTGGCGCCTACAGCGCTTCCCGCCGTATGACCGCCCCGCAGATCGCCGCCGTTGTCGAAACCCTAAATTTCTGGACTTGCTGAAAGGAGCTTCTTATCATGACCTATTTTGCAAATATTACCGATCTTGACGCCCTCCGCCGCGAATATCGCCGTCTTTCCATGATTCACCATCCCGACAAGGGCGGCGATCCGGAGGTGATGAAGGCCATTAACAACGAGTATGAAGCGCTTTTTAATCGTCTCAAGGCCGAGCACAATGTCCGCGCCGCAGCCGACGAGACCGGCAAAACGCGCCCGATCCATGAAACCGCCGAACAGTTCCGCACTGTAATCGAAAAGCTGATCCGGATTCCCGGCATCGTGATTGAGTTGTGCGGCTCCTGGATCTGGATTTCCGGCGAAACCCGCGCTTACAAGGACGAGATCAAAGCCGCCGGTTGCTACTGGGCCAGCAAGAAAAAAATGTGGTATTGGCGGGCGCCCGAGGATGCTTGCCGCAACAACCGCCACGCGCAGACCATGGAGCATATCCGCACCCGCTATGGTTCCGAGCGCGTCACCTCAGACGGCCGCCGCGCCGATCTGCTCCATGCCTAACCATTCGGCCCGCCCCGGAGGTCACGAGGGCAGAAAGGGTTTTATATGAGCTGCATGATGTTAACCGACGAATCGTTAGCGATTCTTTCCATGGCCTGTGCGCAAATCACAACTTATCCCGAGCATTGCCAAATCTTCCCCCCATACAGCTTACAAGATGCGCTGCATGGTCTTCCGTCCGATAACACCGAAGCGCGCGCACAGAAAATTTTTGACCGGCTGTACCTCCTCAACCTGAGCGCCTATGCTGAACGCTATCGCGAAAATTTTGTACCGATTGTGCCAGATATCGACCTGAACACTTATTACAACATCCTCCCCCGGTACGAATACAACCCCAAAACCAAAACCGGTACCGTGCGCCCCATCCATTACCGCCTCTATAAAATCATTCAATGCTTTTTGTATCAGGTAGAAGATGGTAAGGAAGCCCGCAGCGATCCGCTGGTTTTAGGTCTTCAAGACTTGGAACGCTATATTGCGAATTACATCATCAGCAATACCCCAGAATACAACAGCGCACCTTGGGGCTAACAAAGGAGGTTATCACCATGAAGCTTGATTACTCGCGCGGCATGTACGAAAAAACCGTACACATGTACTTACATGACCCCCGTCACACGCCCGAACTCAAAACCCTGCGTCAGTACGATTCTTGGGCGGTTGATTATATCGACCGCCTGAAAGAAATGCTGGAAGTGCTCAATGCCTATCGTTTTGACCTCATGGAGCGCGCGCAGTATCTGACCACCGCTCAAAGCACCTTATCGGTCGAACTACACCGCCACCGCACCTATTACGGCAAAATCGAGTACTATTTACAGCTTGTCCGCACTTTGCCGGACGGTACAAGCTACATCGAACAAAGCACCCAGTACCCCGGCAGCGACCGGCACAAGGCAATCGCAGACTTTAAGACCGTCTGCAAAGCTCACCCCGGCGCCCCGACCGTTCTGGACATTCAAAAGGGAAAATGGGAACGCTGAAAGGAGATTATGAAAATGCGGTATAACTGGTTCATCGACCACGACAAAGGCATCGGAGAGTTTGAAACCACCAACTATTACCGGATGACCGAGGAGGAGATTAAAAACGAAATGCAGCGCATGAAAAAAGTCGGAATCATCCTTTACGGCTACGGAATGTTAGATTTTAGCGTTTATCCTACCTGATGAAAGGAGTGCACACCATGCCTGAATCATATTCCCCCGCTTATCTGGTTGACCACCTTGCACTGCGGGCCGGTTGTCCGCCGCGCCGCGTCTGGTTTGTCCTGTACGAACTCTATTGGATCGCCGAAGAATGGGCGGATGCCGTTGACCCGCTGACAAGCGACCAAGCCGCCGAAGTGGAAAGGGTTCTCTGGGAAGAACTTGACGACGCCCTGGAACGGGAATATGCGCCCGACTTCACGCCCCGCCGTCCAATCGGCCAGCGCGTTTTTACGCCCGCCCTCGCCTGTACAATTCCCCAAAATTTCAGTTCAGATTTTCACAAATTCCCTTTTCATTCCTATCTTACAGCAGAATGCGTCGCTTGCAATCCGTCCACGAATTGTGCATAATAAGTCTTAGATAAGGAGTTGATTTCCATGATGTATCCCTTTATGACTTTGGACGATCATACTGAAATCGTCCATTCCGAAATGAAGCCAGATGGCCGCGTCAAAGTCTATATGGAACGCCCGGATGCCGCGCACGGCTTCTGCCATGCAACCTGTTGGCTGCCTAGCTATCAGTGGGAAGATATCTCCGGTTTCACAGAAGCGGAGATTTCCCGTTTTCAAGATGTGATTGAATCAACCGCGCATCTGATTCTAGAGTTCTCTCAGGAAGGCGGGTTTGAACATGCCGCAAGTCTTTAAGATCGGCTCTTACTGGGTCTACTTCTGGTCAAATGAGAATCAGCCATTAGAGCCCGTACATGTGCATGTCTCACGCGGCGTTCCTTCCTCCGGGGCAACAAAAATCTGGATTACCCGCTCTGGGAAATGTTATCTCTGCCATAACCGGTCTAAAATTCCTACTCCAGTCTTGCGTAATATCATGCGTATTATTGAAGCGCGAAGCGGCGAAGTCATTCAAAAATGGACGGCCTATTTTGGCGTCGCTGAATTCTACTGCTAAATTCAAAAAAGAAGACGGCTCATTCCGAGCCGCCTTCTTTTTTTGCCTGGGACGCTTGGGCTTTCTCATACTCTTTAAACAGCCGGTCAAGCGTTGGCCGGCTGATTTGATAATCCCGCGAGATTTGGCTTTTGCCCTTTTCCCTCCGTATCCACATGTCGTAGAGCGCCGCGATATTGTCAAGCGTCCGCGGCTTGCGCCCTTTGTACTTGCCCGCGCGCTTGGCGATCTCGATCCCCTCCCGCTGACGCTCCAAAAGGTTTGTCCGCTCAAACTCGTTGATCGCGCCAACAATGGATAAAAACAGCCGCCCGGTTGGGGTCTCGGTGTTAACGCTCTCCTTCTCGCTCACCAGATGCACCCCCTTCTTTTGCAGCAGCTCAACCAGATTCAGAAGATCGGTCAAGCTTCGGGAAATACGGCTCAGGTCATGTACATACACCGTGTCGCCCTCGCGGATGTAGTCCAGCATTTCCTGCAAGACCGGCCGGTCTAAATTTTTGCCGCTCTTTTTCTCGATGTAGATTTTTTCGACTCCGCGCTTTTGCAGGGCTTCCACCTGCCGCGCCTCGTTCTGCTCCTCGGTCGAGACACGCACATACCCGATTTTCATGGTCTTTGCCCTCCTTGTAAATTTAAGCTCTTGATGTTGCTTTACACCTGTAAAAAAATAAGAATTTGAAGTCTATTTTTGCATCCGTTCCCCGTCTCCCCACCTGCTCTTTTGTCGTGTACTCTATTTTTACATACGCGGCCGCAGCAAAGCCGGCCATCCAAAAGTATACATAAATGGTCAGCTGTTTTCTAAATACCGCTCACATAATTTTCGCGCTCCGCTTTCTTCCCCATAGCCCAGCCGGCAGCTCACCGCCGCCCATGACAGGCCGTCTATATATCTTAACCGAAACGCCCGCCGGGTCTGGCTGTCTTCGATCTGGCCGATCCAGTCCGCAATCCCGCGCACCGCCTCTTTCAGGTATTCGGCCCGGTATTCATCCTCGTCAAATAGCGAGTACGCCGCACAGACTTCCCGCCGCCATTCGTCTTCCTCAATCTCCCGGATCATGCTGCGCACCTGGCGCAGATCATATCGCTCCATTGCTCCGCCTCGCCTTCGTTTTCGGCTCAGATGTTAGACACCATTTCGTGCCAGATAGGGGCCGCCGCCCCTGGCTTTTTCTCTTGCGTATCTTGCCCAGTGTGTTGCCTCCATGACGCGCCGCCTGTCCCGCTGCGCACGTTCCCAATATACCGCAAACGCCGCTTCGTCCACGATCTTGCCCATCATGATTTGATATCTGCCGCACACAATGTCGTTTTTATATTCCCGTACCAGCTTGACGCCCGGCGGCAATGCCAGATCGGCTCGCTCGCTGGCCCTGCGCCGCAATGGTTCTGGCGGCCGCTTCAGGTTGCTGCTCGTGCTGTACGCCCGCCTGCCCTTTGGCTTCCGCTCTTTGAGCAGGTATCTGCATGTGTCCTCAAAGTTATCTGTCAGCTCACGCAGGGAACGCACATCCACGTCGCCATGCGGCCAAGCTGCCTGGATCATGCGCCGGTCTCTGCCGCTGATACCGCGTAATATCAAGTGATGATGCAGCCTGGCTGGACTCCCGTCCCGCGCATGGGTCTCTGTGACCAGTATGTATTTGTACGGCTTGTCCGCCTTTTCATAAAGCCGCCGCAGCCGCCGATGAAAACTTTTGAGCGCCTGCGCGTCTTCCCGTTCGCTTGGCTCATGTGCCCAGCCCAAATATATAAATAGATCCCGTCCAGAACGAAAATTCGCCGCCAGGAGCTTCATCAGCCCAGTTTTTCGGTTCATCTGATTGATTTTTTCCTTTGCTTCGCTTGTAATCCTGCGCCGTGCCGCGCGCTCCCGTGGATTCTGCCGCCGCAGGACGCCGGCGCTGTATTGATATGCCAAATACAGCCGTCCACAAGCTTCTTCTTTCTTGATCTGCATATTTTCCCTCGCATTTATTTACATTGTCATTACTTTGTGCTATCATATAAACAGAAAGGCAGGTGTTTTTTATGCCCAATACCAACGTCAATATCCGCATGGATGCCGAACTCAAGGCGCAGGCCGATGCGCTCTTCGCCGATCTCGGCCTCAATATGTCCTCGGCTGTCAACCTCTTTGTCCGGCAGGCCGTGCGCCAGCAGGGGATCCCCTTTCTGATCACACGCCAACCTACCGCTGAGACCCTGGAGGCCATGCAGAATACTCTGGACGGTAAAAACCTTTCCGGCCCCTATCACACCGTCGATGCGCTGGCTTCCGCGCTTGAGGACGACACTGAATGAGAGAAATTTACTTTGAAAATCATTTCAAGCGGGATGTCCGGCGTATCAAGCGGCGCGGCCTTCCTTTGGATGAAATGTATCGTGTGATCTCGCTGCTCGCACAGGTACGCACGCCTACCTATTCGGGATGTAAGCGGCCAAAGCCGTGACGGTTTCCCCGCCACGGCTTCTTTTTTACTTCCAGAACGGCCGTATAGCCCGCTCTGCCTGCTCAATTTTATCGCGAAGCGCCGCGTTTTCTGCTTCCAGCATGCGCACGCGCGCTTTTTTGTTTGCAATAATCTCCCGCGCCGCGCACGCAGCCAGCTTCAAAATCGCGTTCTCTTCTCTGAGCCTTTTGTACTTGATCCTCATGTTTGACATGTCGTATTGCCCTCCACAGTCGAAAACGGTTCACTTCATATAGCCCGGTATACCTGCGCCTGCCGCAGCAGGCGCAGGTGTCCTTCTCTGTCTCGGTATGTAACCGCCGAAACGCTACCTGCATATCCAGGCGG
The DNA here is from genome assembly GCF_944384695.1 of uncultured Agathobaculum sp. Taxonomy (GTDB): domain Bacteria; phylum Bacillota; class Clostridia; order Oscillospirales; family Butyricicoccaceae; genus Agathobaculum. Next base: position 6,367 of record NZ_CALWUQ010000030.1, read on the forward strand.
TGAAAACATGCCCCGCAAAGCGCTGCAATCATCTTTTCTCCTCTGCTTTTCCCGTTGTATACCTCCCGGTATATGTTTTCCGCTTGCACATCTCGCATCGATCCATCACACTGTTCCTTCCATCGCGCCGCAATTTGAGGCCCCTTGCCATCAGCTCTGCATAGCATCTGGCGCATAAGATCAGCCGCATCTTACCTGGAATTTCGGCAGCAGCCGCCGGTCTGCGTCCTCCCGCATCCAGCGCGCGGCCTGCGTCCTGCGTTCCCGGCCGCGCCGTTTTTTCGTCTCCGGTGTTCTCCGTCTCTGCCTTTTCATTTTCTCGGTCTCCCTTCTCGGTCTAAAATCACTGCACTCTGCTGGCCGCAAAATTCCGGCGAATTCAGACAGGTATCTTTGCATGTGCCGCCCCTGTCCGGATGAAACCCGCAGTCCGCGCAGCAGGTATAGCCTTTGCGCCGGGCACAATAAAACAGCTTGCACCCATGTACAAATACCTTAGGCTTCATCATAGTACCCATCCTGGATGCGCTCCATTGTCCGGATCATCTTGCGCTCGGCTGCATCCTGCACATCCTCTTCACAGTCCCATAAAATGCACAGCTGATCGAGCACATTGTAAACGTCTGCCAGTTCCTCGATCCTTGCCGCACGCAGCGCCCGATCCGGCATACTGTAATCACCGAGCAGCTCGGCAAGCTCATCCATTTCTTCTTTGGCCTTTTTCTTCTGAGTGCCCAGGCCAAAATGCTCCGCTGACCGGCACAACCGGTCATAATGTGCCGCGGTTTCATCTTGACAAATCTCCGGTAAATGATCTTCCGCTTCTTTTCCGTTGACATGCCATATCACGGAATCTTTTTCCGTCATTTCCCGTATTAGGGCGCGAAATTCACCCGCCTTTTGTGCGCTTACCGCCAAAACATCCCGATGCATTGCCGCCAAAAGCGTTGCAATTTCATCCAGAACGACATTACCTTCCCCTGAGAAACATAGTTCACAACTTCTGTCCTTCCGGCTTTTACAATAAATCATGTCATTTGTTCTCCTTTCAGCGTCATAAATTTGCCGATCGCCGCCCGGAACTTGTCCGCTGCTTCCGGCTGCTCCCGGGCCAGCGCTGCCAGCGCATTTTCAATGCGGCTCGTCATGCTCTGCATATCTTCAAACAGCAAATTGACCTTCATCGCCAGCGGATTTTTGGCCTTGGCAAGCTTGCCTTCGGCGTCCCTCGCCCTTTCTTCGGCCTGCCTGACTGCCGCCTGCATTTCGTCGCGCACGGCCTGACGCGCTGCTTCCAGCGTCTTTTCGTCCGGCACAACCTCAGCCTGAATGGGAACAGCCTTAGCTTCTTTCATAAGCTTCTGTACCTGCCCCTCAAGCGCGCCGATCTTTTCCTCCGCAGCTAAGCGCGCATTGCGCTCGTTCGTTTCAGCCTCTTCGGCCTTCTTCCTTGCCTTTTCTGCCTTTTCCATCTTTTCCAGGGCTTCTGCACTGCGTTCATCGGCATCTTTCAGTGCGGATTTGGCTTCTTTATAATCCGAAACCAGCTTGCCGATCTCTCGGCTGGACATAACCGATAAATCATTTTCCGCCGCCAACTCCCGGCGTTCTTCATCCGGCAGACCAAGCAGCGGCAACAGCTGCGCATATCCCAGCTCTCCAAAAAGCTCGTCCTGGCTTTTCCCGTCAAATCCGACCTGATTTCCGCCGAACGCAGATGCAATCCGCATATAGTTCTGCGCTGTACTCGGCGTATATCCCAGTACGCTTTGCAGGTAGTGCGTCCACTCGCCGTGCGGCACCAGCTCTTTTGCTTCCGCCAGCCGGCAGCCGATCCGAATGACCGCATCATAAAAAACCTTCTTTGCATTGTCACGGATGACGATGATTTCCGCCGTCACCGTGTCAATGCTGCGCACAATATCGCTCATGCACTTTTCCTCCTCTGGTCTCGTATATTTTTCAGCCGCTGCATCCAAGCATCTGCAAAAAACATGACCCGGACGCTGGCGCTTTCATTTTGATAGCCGCGGCACTGCCGTACGGTCAACGTTTTCGGATCAAGCTCTACCGTGTACCAGCTCTGCGTCGGCGCATCCGCACGACGCAAAACAAAAATAACCGTTTGGCCCTCCGCGTGCCGTCTGGCATATCCTGCAACACAGTTGTTCTGCCGCTCTCCCTCTAATGTGATTTCGTTTACCGAATCAACCGGGCGGATAAGCATTCCGCTGTGCCGCCACACGGCCCACTGCCACAGCCGGCGTCGGGCGCGGAACATTCCATTGAGGCCACGATCTTGCATCTCTCGTTCGCGGGCAGACAATCGCCGGTGCGCCTCATCCAGATCATGCGGCCAAAGTTCACCGCCGCCCAGGCGGTGAATCTGATCTAAGTAATCGGAATAATCCTGCAGCGTATTTGCACAGGACCTTTCACAGCGTTCCGCTTGTCGGTGAATGTACCGGTACAGCCGTTTTTCATCACCGCCCGGTATATCGTGATAAAAGCTTCGCCGCGCTCGTGCCCAGTCTACGCCGTCCTGATCGGCCCGGATGACCCCCGCCTGATATAACCGATGAAACCAGACGATTTCCTGCGCACGCAGCTGGGGAATTATCTTCATCTCCTGCTTATCTGCGCCGCGGAACAAGCCCTTGAACGTTTTTGCTTTCAGATTGACCGCGCGGCGTACATCCCCTTTGTGTCCAAGGAAATAATCCTCAAGCAGCGGAATACAGTGCGATTTCCATAGGTATTCGACGCTCGGATTTTTCAGATAGAATCCAATGTACTCAATTACCGGAAAGCCCTGTAACATAGCGCGGTCGAGCTGGCTGTATTCCAGGCAGCTTCCTTCGATCGTTTTCTTACTGATTGCACCCACAAAGGCCGGATAACACGCACATGAATATGTGTTTGGCTTCCATCTGTCCAGCTGAATCGTTTTCAACCGTTCCCACCCCCACCAACCGCGCTTCCACTTTTCTGCCGTACCGTCGTCAAAATAATAAATGCTCACCGGCTCGTACGCGATCTCAAGCCCATCAAAGTTCAGCCACTGCGATACCCGCCATGACCGCACCCAAATTTCCCGTCCGGCTCCTCGGAACAGGTGATAGAACAAAAACGCACCTGTCTGTTTTCCGCCTTGGCGGTTGGTCCAGCGGTGTGGTTCGACCTTCGCCCCACATTCCGGGCAAACGGTCATGTCCTTCAGCTTGTCCTTCCTATTTGCTGCAAACTGCTTACCGCAGGCCGTGCAGACACATTCCCAGTGCGGCGGCGTGTACGGCAGGAACGGGGCTTGCTCTCCATCCACACGCCGGGCAAACATCTTGCCTGGCAGTTCCCGTCCGATGACCCTCTGCAGCTCATCTAAATCAGGCTGTACATTGGGTAACCGCGTTAACATCTCGCCTGTTGTCATCCCGGCCACCTCACAACAGATCCATCAGATCAATGACTTCATCCCGGGGTGCTTCCTCCTGCGCCGCTGGCGCGTCCCCGGCCGCATCCGCCACCCAAGCGCTTGGGATTTTGTAAAAATCCAGAATCAGCTTGATGACCGGATTCTCCGGATTCATCCCCAAAACCGCGCACGCCCACGAGCCGCCCTTCTGATGCTTCTTTGCGTAGGCATACAAAGCGTCGCCGCAGGCTTCGATTGACATCTCACGGTTTGCAAGATCCTGCTCGATCTGCTCCGCAATCTGCTCGTTCTGTCCTCCCAAATACAGCAAAATTTCTCCAATTTCCTGCACATGCGAAGCGCTGGCAGCTTGTATCTGTTTTTTCAGCTCTAACATTTCCATAATCGTTACCTCTTGCACAGACCCGCGGCCTATGCTATACTAAAAACATCACTTATTTATCTTTTCAGGACTTGGGCGTCTCGGCATCAGCCGGACGCCCTTTCCTTTTGCCACGCCGCATCTCTTGCCTCCTGTTCCCGCTGTGCCTGGCGCAGGCGCGCTTCATATTGCTCTTTGACCCGCCAGGCTTCCGCAAAATTATCCGTATCATGGCAGAGCGGGACCAGTTCTTCGCTGCCCAGCCGCCCGCCTAAACACTCATACTTCACGTCTCCGTATAGCGTCTTATGCGCCGCAACGATCACCCGGTCGATCCGGCACGGCGGATACGCAGTAATCTTGCTCACCGGCTGCACGGTAAGCCCCAAAAATCGTGTCTTCACGGCCTTGGGATGACCCCGATCTTCCGTGCCCCGGGCTGTAAAAAGCTTCGAGGCTCCTTTTGTCCGATCATAATTTTGCATAGGTACGCCGCTTTGGCCACATTGTTCGTCTGCACCTTGTGCCAGAGCATCTTCTTATCTTTTTTCATATTTCCATCTCCTGACATGGCGTCCAACGATATATCCGCTTCCAAGGCACTGCGCCGCGCGCAATGCCCATTCCGGCAGCAGCGCGGGTACCGCGCTTGTCCACCACGTATGCAGGCCGCAGCCTGCGGCAATGAGCACGCAAAGCATCAGCGCGACCCGGAACAGCCAGAAATACATCCACCTCTGTTCCTGTTCTTTCATTCCTGAGATTCCTCCTTCTGCATCTGGCGCATGATATACGCCGTGTGAATACGACGCGCAATCGTCAATGCGCGGTCACGATCTGCCGCCATTTCCTCAGCGCTTTTATGCGCAAAGCAAGCGTCGTTGATAGATGCCGTACCCTGCTTGAACTTGTACTCTGCAACGATTGCCATAAGGTAACGCCTCCTTTGTTCTAATTTATGTTGGACTCTTGTCCATTTTTCCTTGGGTTTCTACGATGCCGGTTCTTGCTGTTCTGCCTGATCGTCCAGTGCGCCAGTCACAAGCGCCGCGCCTTCGATCATATAAAAGATTCGCTCTCTGGCGGTTTCCGGGATACGATTCAAAAGCTGAACAACCTCGATTGCATCTTCACGCTTTGCCAACATTGTTTTCACCTCCTCCGACCTGTCTGTAACTACCTCATGTCTGTTTGTGTCAATTATACGTCACAAACGATACATTGTCAATTCTATTTTTTAATCAATGTTGACAAACGATACATTTCGCAATATTATAATTGCAGGAGGTGACATAATGCAAAACCAGAGACTTAAACAATTACGTCTCGCCTTACACCTAAGCCAAGAAAACCTTGGTGCTGCCCTAGGCATCACACGTTCCGGTGTTTCAAGCATCGAAAGTGGTTCACGCAAACTTTCTGAAAAACATATTAAACTTCTACTAGCAGCCTATCCAAACATCAATGAAAATTGGCTTCGCACCGGTGAGGGCACTATGTTCCAGGACACCGACAAATCCCTCCTAGGTGAGCTGACTGCGAAATTTCATCTGGATAACCTAGATGTGAAGATCCTGGAAGCATATCTGAAACTGCCCAGCGAGCAGCGGGCTGTCATCAAGCATTTCATTGCCGGTATCGCTGCTGACGCTGATCCGATCCAGCTGGAGCTTGACGCTTACCGGACAGAACTCGAGGCGGAGCACGAAGCGCAAACGTCATCAGCTTCCGACGATTGCGCCGAAGAATCCAAAATGGCATAAAAAAGTAACCGCCTTTCGGCGGCTAAAAAGGGTGATATCATAATATGTGGGTCATAATCATCCTAGCTATTTGTATAGCTGTATTGATACCTTTTGTCTATGGCAAACTCTCTCAACTTTCTAATGTAAAACAAATGACAGCGCAGATTGACGCACTGTGCCGTAAAAAGGATCAGCTTTCATCCGAATTGATCAGTTGTCAATCACAATTACACCTCTGCCAAAAGCAGCTGCGCGACGCACAAGTCAAACTGGAAAACGAGCGCTATGAAGCTGACGCCCGTGATACCCAAGCGCAGAGTATGTTATCGCAGTTAGGAGAGAAATACAACCTCCTGCAAAAGAAACACGCCGAACTGATGGTGCACCAATCAGCTAAGTCCGAGCATATCTTTACTCGCGAGGAACTACTGCATGAACTGCAATATCTCACCTTCCGTGATTATCTGCAGCGTGATGAATTTGATTCACTCCCTGCCGTAAAAAGCCATCAAATCGCACTCGATCGCTATTATAAACGTAAAAAAAGCGCTTGGGAAGTTGGTGTTGAATATGAACGCTATATTGGTTACTGCTATGAAATGAAGCAATATAACGTCGAATACACTGGCGCATTACAAGGCAAATGCGACCGAGGCCGTGATTTAATCGCACGCAAAGGCGACAAAACTTTGATAATTCAGTGTAAGCGCTGGTCAAAAAATAGTCAGGTTCACATGACTACTATAACAGACTTCCATGGCGCAGTTGATTATCTCAAACGGCTGCACCCCGATCAGAAGATTTTCGGCGTATTCGTCACGACAACGGTGCTTGCAGCCGATGCCAAACAATGCGCAGACCATTTAGGAATTGAAGTGCATGAAAAATTGCCGTTCAAATTTTATCCCCTTATAAAGTGCATCCATTCTAAATGCGGAGACAGTTATTACTACCTCCCTTTCGACGCCCAATATGATGCCATACCATTTGACGCGGCAAACGGTGATAAATACGTTCAGACTGTCGCAGAAGCCATATCATCCGGCTTCACCCGCAATCCAATATAAAAAAACCGCCTGCCCTGCGCCAACAGAACAAGCGGAATTTAGACAGCAGTCAGGCCAAACCTGATATACTATCCGGAACATATTTAGTATATCATGCCTGACTTTCTTTTTCTACACAAAAATGAAAGGATAGGTGTATTTTATGGCACAAATTGATGTGCGCGGCATGCGTGCCGCCATTTACCTGCGTAAATCCCGCGCCGACCTGGACGATGAATCCAAAGGCCACGGCGACACGCTGGCGCGTCATCGTGAAACGCTTTTGAGCCTTGCCGATCGGCTGCACGTCGCTGTTGGAAAAATCTACCCCGAAGTCGTATCCGGCGAGACCATCGCCTCCCGTCCACAGATGCAGGCGCTTCTGCACGACCTGGAAGCCGGCCTTTGGGACGCCGTCCTGGTCATGGAGGTGCCCCGTCTGACACGCGGAAGCCAAATTGACCAGGGCATTATTGCCAATGCTTTCAAGTACACGCGTACTCTCATTATCACACCGGAAAAAATCTACGACCCGAACGACGCGGCCGATGAAGATATGTTGGACTTTGGCATGTTCTTTTCCCGTTTCGAGTGGAAGGCGATCAATAAACGCCAGCAGGCCGGTCGCCGTGCATCCTCCAGAGAGGGAAAATACATCGGCTCCATCCCGCCTTATGGCTACCAGCGGCAAAAGCTCCCGCACGAAAAGGGCTGGACACTCGTTCCCGACCCGAAAACCGCACCCATTGTACAGCGTATCTTTAACCTACTGACCGAATCGCAGATCCCGCAGCACGCGATCGCCATGCAGCTCAACGCCGAAGGCATTCCCAGCCCGCGCGGCTGTGAGTGGAAGGTTTCCACCGTGCAGCGCGTGGTGCGAAACATACACTATGCCGGATATATCACGTCTTCCTATCGCCCTATCGTCAAATCCATGCAGGATGGAGCAGTCACAGTCTCTCGTCCGGTCAACCGGGAAATCAAACTTTTTCCCGGTCGGCATGAAGCCCTGGTCTCTCCGGAGCAATTTCGCAAGGCCACTGCCCTGTTGGCACAAAATAAACGCCCACCGGTGCCGCATATTCACGGACTGAATAACCCCCTTTCCGGTCTGGTTGTGTGTTCGGCCTGCGGAAAACGAATGCAGCGGCGCAATAACCCCTTTGGGCCTTCACAAATTCTCTGTCCAACCCGTGGCTGTCCGACGGTCGCCTCTAGCGTTGAAGAAGTCACCGATCTAGTTTTGCAGGCAATGGCACAATGGCTGCAAAAGTTCGAACTATCTTCCGGATCACTGGAAGATTTCCTGCCGAATATCGGAGAAAAGCGCCGCCGTCTGGATGCCATCGAACGCAGTCTAAAGAAGCTCAAAGCTCGCGAAGATCGCGCTTTTGAATTGGTCGAAACCGGTGTATATTCCCCGGAGGATTTCCGAGAACGCCGTCAGGTGCTCACCGATGAACGCGCTGCACTCATTTCCGAGCGTACCGCCATTCAAAGTGAAATCGCACAGGGCGAACTGATGATCCAGCAACGCGCCCACATTGTTCCTCGGATGCAGCACGCAGTCGATACCTTCTATGAGTGTGACACCTGTCTGGAACAGAACCAGCTGCTCAAATCCATCCTCGATCATGTCACCTACACCAAAACCATCCGCCGCACCCGTGCAAACAACGAAACCGACCTTCACGTCGAGATTTTTCCCCATTTTTTGACATAGCTATTACATGTATCTAAAATGGTCTAAAGAATTAGACCAATTTAGATACATAAATAAAATATCTGTTTTTCCACGGAAAAGGGACTGATTTTATCAATCAGTCCCTTTTTTTCTTACTCCATCGCCTTTGCCAGCTTTTTGACCAGCGTTTCACCATACTGATAATTCAGTAAATAGCGAATGGTCTGATCTTCCAGTCCAGCTTTCTTTTTGATCGTCTGAGCGGCAATCATCGCTTCCGCGTCTTCGGATGCAATGGGCGTTTCCGGCTGTGCAGCAATGCCCAACGTCGCAAGAATACCGCGCGCATACGCTCTGCCGAATGCCTGCTGCTCTTGGGCCGTATCGAAAGCTGCGCGATCCTTTGCATTGTCGATAAAGCCGATTTCCGCGATGACCGCCGGGCAGGCCGTGTCACGGATGAACGCATAATAGTCGCGGCCCGAGCTGCCCGCGCGCGTCTTGCAGCCGCGGGAGTTCTGGCCCAGAGCTTTGACTTCCTGCTCGATCGCCTGTGCAAGCGACTTACCCTTGCCGCCGCCAATCGTGTAATACGCCTCAAAGCCATCGCCACCGCCTGCGTTGACATGAATATCAAGCGCCAGATCAGGTGCATAAGCATTGCACTCGCGAACTTCTTCATTCACCGGATCATTCTCATCAGTTGTGCGGCTGAGCTTAACCAGTACGCCATGCCGGGCAAGTTCCTGCTGGCAGGCCAGAGCCATGACGAGCGTCATATCTTTTTCCCGATAACCGTCTGCCGCCGCGCCAGTATCCGTTCCGCCGTGACCAACGCCCAAAAATACTTTATACGCCATCTCAATGACCCCTTTCTCATCTGCCCAGCGCCGGCAGCGTGGGCAGACCAGTTAAACGCCGCAGCGTTTTTCCTGTACTGCTTCCGCCTGAACTGCTGGATTTCTTACTTCCGGATGATTTCTTTTTGCTAGAAGACTTATATGGGACTGCCCAGTTGAAGGACTGACAGACCGCATTGATTTGTGCCCTGGTAAGTCCCATATCCTCCATCGTGTTTACAATCTCAGCTTTCTTATACTTATACGTGCCGTCTTCGTTCTTTGCCTTTTTCATGTCCCACAACGAATTGTAGGTTTCAAAAGGCAATTTCGACTGTTCCAGTGCACTTCTGTATTCAATTTGCTTTTTACCTGTGAGCATACTGTAATCTGTCGCTTTGGGATGAATAGAGAGCGCATCGCACAACGCCCTGCGCGTGCTTTCGTCCAAATCCTCTTTTTGGAGGTACGCCCACATATCCGTGTCCGCCTTCTGGTCTGCATCCTCCTGCCCGGTGTATCGTTTTTTCACCTCGGCAAGCTTGAGGGCATATCCGGCATACTGTCGCACATCCATCTTGCCCTTGACGGTTTCTTCCCAACCTTTTGCACGGCTCTCCGTCGCATTGACAATGAGTTCCAACGCCAGCGCATCCTTCTGGCTATTGCTCAGGTACGGCGCTCGGTTGATGCTGGCCAACAGGTTTTGGTCATCTGTTTGTGTCGTGTTCTCCATGTCCTCGATGCCTCCCAGCAAACGGTGCGTGACATAAGCTGGAATTCCATAGGTTTCCTTTAGTTTGCGCACGGCCTGGGAAGTCTTGGAATCGTCGCTGTATTCGCTTGACAAAATCATGCTGTCGTAATCGGTATAATCAGCCGGCTTACTGTCCTTGGCGATCACGCCGCTGTCAATGGCCTGCTTTTGCTTGTTGCTGAGGCTGTCGAACTCGGATAAGTAATCACGCTTGTCAAAGGTGTCGGACAGGCCGGACAGCTCGCGCAGCAGGTTGTACACTGTGCTCTGATCCGCTCCAGTCTGACGCAATGCGTCATAGGTTTTTGTCTGTTCTGCGTTCAGTCCGGTTTCAAAGCCACTGTCAATCCATTTGCGCCCTTGCTCTGTCGCGGTCGATCCAAATAACAGCGTCTGAATCGTCCTTGCAGTGTTATCGTCGTCGGTATAGAGCGGATAATTGAGCACACGATTGCCATCAAAGTCTAGTCCGTATCTGCCGCCCTGCATCAGATCCCGGATACCTCCAATTGTCTTTCCAGCCTGTACCCCGCCACCTGGTAATGCAAAATATGTAAGTAATGTTTTTACCGGATCAAGCGCATACTGTGCTTTGATTGCATCTGCAACATCTCCGTCTGCCAGCTTTGCCAAATTTTCATAGTCTGGCATCAGTGACATAACCGGTACACGGCCGCCGCCTGAAAAACCAGCCAGAAAAGGCGTCTGATCAATCACATTGCTTGCCAGCGTATACAGCGCTTCTGAGGGTTGCGTCTTCTCAGTTTTAAAATCTTCTGCTTCCAAGCCTCCAAGTGCACTTTCCACTATCTGAACGGCCCGCGGTGCATCTTCGCCAGTTCTCTCGGTGATCGCATTGCTTATCGTTTCCAATCCTTCTCCCATCGCCCCCCGAATCAGGTCGAAGGAACTCGGAATTGTATAGCCAGTAAGCTGACCTACAAATTCTTTAACAATTTCAACGGGATCGGTTGCTGGTCTCCGGCCATTTATTTCTTCCATCACATCATTAAAAAGATTCGATGCAATCAAAATTTGCAACAGCGCGCCTGCCACATATGCTTTTCCCTTTCCACGTGCTCGCGCATTACGCGGTAGGTCTTCAAAAACATATTGATATTGGTTATTCAATTCAAGTTGATACATACCAAGTGCTCGCGCAATGGGGCCACGCTCATTGAAGCGATTCGGCATTGCTCCTAGTGATCTATCTGCCATCAGACCAGCAGTCCAGCTATCAGCCTCTGCTACAGCATCTGAAAATCCCAAGCCGCGCTTCATATCATCATAAACGCGAGCACGATGCAGTACATTAGCAGTAAACTCGTCAATCAGTTCCATCGGTGTAAAACCTGCATCAACAAATTTGCGTGCTTTGCTTTTCACAACGCGGTCACTGCCTGCTCGGTTGGTCAGAAAGTCTGAAAAGTCTCGATAAGTTGTATCCCCAGCGATCTTACTTCCCATAAAATCCTTAATAGCCTTTGCCATGCTGACACTGCTCAGCTCGCCTTTACCCTGGGCCAAGGGCACAAAGTTTGTAATAGCGCTACTGATATTATAGCTCAGCTGTTGAGACGCAACTTTGCTTTCAATATCAGTCACCGCCTGATAAAAGCCACGCCCATGCTTTTGCTCAGTTTTACGGTCCGTAAAACTCTTTTTGCCCGCCAGATTGTTTGTATATTCGGCAAGCCATGACGGAAAGCTTGGAAATGCCGTTGCGCGCTTGTCCCAAACACTTTCAATCTGCGTGGTGCGCTCGTTTACCGTCAGTGTCGGATTCTGCCGAATGGCGCGCAGTTCAGCTTTCCCGGCTTCATCTGAATATTTATACCGGATTGCATCCTCCAAAATGCGAAGATTGTGGATGTCATCCGTATGGTAAATTGCGTGTGCCGCGTTCGTGATATATTGATCCATCGCTTTAACGGCATCAAATTCCGTATTTACACCGCCGCGCTCCAGGCGGAAACTCCCCCATTTGCGCACAGGTCGGAACGTCGCTGTCCGGCCGGCAATTTCAGTCGGCAGCGCGTCCGCCATAGTCTCAATCCCCATCCCTCGCAACAGACGATTGTACCACTTGCCTTCGGCTATCGGCGTGATACTTGGGATATAGTTTTGGCGGAATTCCAATGGCTGTTCTCCATTGCGAATCGCTGTCTCATTGATATCGGCATACCATTCCCGTGTTTTTTCTGTCAATGCAGTGATCAGCTCATCCACTCGCTTTGTGTCAATTTTTTTGTGATTTTTGCGCAGATAATCTCCGGCAATCTTTTGTAATGCCGAATTATCCGGCATTTCGTGCAGGCGATTGAGGATATGAGCATATACGCTTTCTTCATGGGTAACGTTTTTCGTGACTTCTCTCAGCCAACTGCGTTGTTCGTTCTGCCATCGAATGGATTGTGCTTCGTGCTGATGCACTGGCGTAATATAATTATCGATCAAGCGCCGGGTTGCTGGCGTATCGCCCATAACTTTAAAGAAAACACGTTCCGGTGTGCGGCGATCCAGTGCTCCCGTACCAACGGAATCTTTCCAACTATCCGAATCTCCTATCAGCTCATTTGCAAAATCTTCACGTATCATTCGAATTTCGTGCTGATGATCCCGTACCGGCTTCATCTTTTCATTATATTTGTATAGCACATCTGCATATGTCTCAATTTGGTCGATCTTATCCTGCGTCAAATTTCCTCGAGTAGGCGCCCGGCCTGCTGCGATTTCTCGAGCGTCAATTATATCTTCTTCTGTCATGTGAAATTGCCGCTCCAACGCGCGAAGCGTTAACCGGTCGCTCTCGAAAGCGCGGGTGACTTCGGCAATCGTTCCCTCGTTGAGTTCGTTGAAGATTTGGCTGTCAACTTCACTAGGAGAGGCTCTATGTGTTGCTCGTCCAGTCTGCATACGATGCGTCTCTGCAACCCGACTTGCCCAACGCCTGATTTCTTGCACAAATTCCGGCTCATTCGAGTAATCATACATATCTTGCATATCTTCAATGGTCTTCTGAATCAGTGCATCGGCTCCAAGCATATTTTCTGCCTCTGTATAATCCTCAGTCCCGAGTTTGTTCATATCCTGCGTATTGATATTCTCAGGTATGCCCAGCAATTGTCGCAATATATTGCCTACCTCTGTCCCGTTTCCCTGGTTTCCTTCCGCCCCCTGTGCTATACTATAAGCAACAAGAGTATCATCAGCCCTCGCATTCGGCAATTGGAGCCTACTTGAAAGAAGCTGATCGATGCTCTTGTTATTTTTTGTGTACAGGATATTTTCCCCGTTCTCTCCGAAAAGCGCTTCCAGATTACGCTTACCGTATGCACTCGGAACGACATTTTCCACGGTCAATGTGCCGTCTTTCCTAAAATGCACCGGAACAATCACTGGGTTCCCCTCCGTATCATTCCATTCGGTCAGCACAACAACGCTATCCCTTTCGGTCTTAGATTTCAAAACCGCCATCGGGTCAGCAAGCTGTTCTGGCAATTGCTTGAGTGCTGGAATCCCTAGGTTATGTTTTCCACCCATGTAGCCGGACGGATAAGCAATCTTCATTGCAGTACTTTGCGTCATGGTCAACGGTGCCTGAATCCCATATTCCGCAATGATATCTGGTGTATCACCCAAAACAATTTTTTTACTTGTAGGCATGTTCCCAGAAAAAGCATCGTCAATCTGTGCTCGATACGCTTCCCATTGCTCGCCCCATTTCGATATATTTTCGATTTTTGCTAGCTGATTTTGCAGCATCTCCTCTTCTTGTGGCGTTCTCGGTCGAAAGTCCATCGCCTGCGGCCGTATGTCCGGATCGCTTCCCAGTCGCGGTTTGATATCGCCTTCCTGCCATGTGCCCTGAAGCAATGCACCATTTTCGTCGGTTTGTAGTCCCGCTACGCGCCGTAAAACTTCTCCAACCGGGTTGTTTTCCCTTGTGCCCTGTGCTATACTGTGTTCAGCAAGAGCATCATCCGCCATCGAGGCAGGCGATTGGAGCCTGTTCAAAAGAAGCGGATCGGTGCTCTTGTCATATTTTGCGTTGACCTGTGCATTGTCCTGTGTTAGAAGCGCATTCTCTGCTGCCGTCGTCGCCTGGGTGCGTTTTATCGCTTCCCGCGCGCTGTCCACGATATCCGTGCGCCCCGTCATGCTCCCCAGTCCGCCGAACGCTGCGCCGCTGACCGCGCCCATTCCCATGTTTCGCATGAGTTCTTCTACCGAGAACGTCGCGTTTGGGTCGTGTGCCAGCTTATCCGCCAGATAGTTCAAGCTGTAGCTTGCGCCCTCCTCGCTGGCCTCTACGCCCATTTGCCGCAGCACATTTTTGAGTACCTTGCGCAAAGCCCGACTGCCGCCCGCCGCCTTCAGCAGGTTGTCAATGGAAAATTTCTCCGTGACGCTCTCGATCAGGCCGGCTGCGATGCCGCGGCTCAGCGCTTCGTCCGCGTTCCCGCCGTTTTCCTGCACTTCGTACATCTTGCTGCCCGCTGCGCTCGCACCCATGTAGGCCGCGCCGGCCGCCGCGCCCAATGGGCCGCCCAAAAGGCTTGCCGCCATGCCCGGCGCATTCTGCGCAATGCTGATGCCTGCATCGGTCAAAAACTTTCCAACCGTGCCCATGTCCTCGGTCGCCAGTTCGCGCATCCGCGCGGATTTGCGCATCTCCCGCGCCGCCTGGCTGTCCATGTCCATGGCTGCATCCGCATACTGGGCCCGATAATCTGCTCCCAGGTCCGAGAGATCGCGCGTCAGCGCCGCTTTTCCCTGATCTGCCAGAAAGCCCAACTCATTTCCGAGCGCCGCTTTCGCTGTCTCGTAGGCAGAACCTAGACTGCCTTTCGTTCCGGCAATCGCTGCCCGCAGCGCCTGTTCGGCGGACGGTAAATTTTCTTCCATCTGGCGCTTATAGGTACGCTGCTCATGTAACGCATCGGTCAGCTTTCCCATTTGCAGCGGGCCTTCGGCCAGATTGCGCAATACATCCGCGACCGGCACCGGCGAGATCGGCCCCACCTGATCGCGTTTCAGCATGGATGTCTCCGGCATAGTTCCCTGCGCCTTTGCCCGCTCCAAAACCGCCTGATTCAGCGCGCTTGCGCGCGCCTTCCGGGTTTCTGCCAGGGCGGCGGCTTCCTGTGTGCGCTGCGCGGCCTCTGCCTGCCGTTCCTGCAAAAACTTCTGCATGGTCAGGCTCTTTTTGTCGTCGTCTGTCAGCGATCGAAGCCGGCCTGCAAGGCTCGTGTCCTGCCGCGCTGTCTTGGAAGTCGAACTGACCGGCCCTTTTCCCGCAGAAAATGCCTGAAATGCCTGTGCTTTCTGCTTTTGGACGCGGTCCGTGTCAATGACAAAGGTCTTTTTCTCCTGCGGCCCCGCTTCCTTCTTTTCCTCGGCAAACGATTTCAGCTTTTTAGAATCCCATACCTTGGCATTGTTGACGTTTGTCTGGCTATTCACACGCGCTGTTTTGCCGTCTGCCGTCTTGCCAATGGTCTCGCCGGTCTTTTCGTTGTAGCTCCATCCAGCCTCTGCCCGGATCTTGTCTGCCTGCGCGTGCGCCTCGGCCATGGCCTTTTGGTCGCCTCTGCGCTTAGCTGCATTATAGGCACGTCCCCAGCCGTTCAGTTCGGCTTCCAGTTCTTCTGCGCTTTTCTTTTTCTTTGCCATATCGTTCTCCTTCCACGGGACGCCTTTTTATGGGCGTCCCGCTTTTTTAGGCCAGTCCCAGCCGCTTGCGTGCATTCTGCCACATGCTGTAAACGTCTGCATCGTTGAGGCCCGCCGCGACAATCATGCTGTGGCTCGGCAGACTGCCAAGCGCCAGCGCCTGCATCACCGTGTCATAGGCCTTGTTGCTCGAATACTGCTTGTTCTCCCAGTCCATCTGGCTTTGCGCGAGTTGCTTGTCCCACGCCGCCTGCTCCTGCGCCATCTGCAGCTGTGCCAATTGCATCTGCTGATTGAAGGCATCCTGCTGCTGCGTATAGCCGAACATCTGCTGATTCCACTGCTGTTCATACAGCCACTGCTGATAGGCCAGCTGCTGGGCCGCCTGCTGCTGCCGGTATGCCAGCACGGCCTGTGCCTGTGCTGCCTGCTGGCTTGCGATCTGCGCGTAATATTGCTCAAGCGCCTGTGCCGCTGCGATATCGCCCGAATTGCGCGCCTGTGTGATCGCCAAATCGATCTGCGCCAGTTGATTGGCCGTGTTCTGCGCATTGGAGTTGACGCTTTGCTGCAGGCTATTCCCGGCCGAGATCACGCTGCTCTCGGTCAATCCGCTTGTGCGCAGGCCCAGCGCCGCAAGCTGTTCGGCCGTTGCGCCATTGGGGTTGATGGTGTCCATATAGATTTGCTGGGCCGCCTGGTTCGCCGCCTGCCCAGCCTGTTCAATGGTACCCTTCTGGCTGTTCAGGCCCGCAACGGCATTCTCAACGCCCGCATAAATGGCGTCCTGCGCGCTCTGTGCCGCCTGATTTAAGTAGCTCTCGGTCGCTGCCATCTGGTCGTAGTACTCCTGTAAGTAATCGTCTCCCATGAGC
>NZ_CALWUQ010000031.1 GCF_944384695.1 uncultured Agathobaculum sp.
GAAATTGGCGTGGAGAAGCAGATGTTCAAACAGGAAAAGACAGGAAGATTGTTAACAAATTAACCATTTTTGTGCATTTATCCTGCGTGGGAGGACGAAAATGTACAGTGTCTTTGTAGAAAGGACAAGTGTCCTGTGCATTTTAGCTAAAATGACCAAATCAAAAGTGCAAAAAAACGGATAAAAAGTGCAAATTCATTAAAACACTTTTCTGGTAGAATAAAAATTGTAGTTTAGAGGATATATTTCGTCATTCCCAGATGAAATACATCCGCATTGTGAAAGAGAGGGGAATTAGTCAACACGGCCAATGCAAATACTGGAGAAAGGGGAAGGTTTATGCCAGATATTGTATTAACGAGAATCGACAACCGTTTGATCCATGGACAGGTCGCAACCCAGTGGTGCGGCGTTGTCGGGGCCAATCTGCTGCTTGTTGCAAACGATGCTGTATCGACTGATGAGTTCCGTCAGGGCTTGATGAACATGGCTGCGCCGTCTTATGCGCAGACCCGTTTCTTCTCGATTGAGAAGACCATCAACATCATCGGTAAGGCTTCGCCGAATCAGCATATCGCAATCATTTGCGAAACGCCGCAGGACGTCCTGAAGTTGGTCCAAGGCGGTGTACCGATCAAAAAGGTGAACATTGGAAACATGCATATGGCGGATGGGAAACGCCAGGTTGCAACCTCCGTCGCAGTAAACGACGATGATGTAGCATGCTTTAGAAAGCTGCAGGAGCTGGGTGTGGAGCTTGAGATTAAGCGAGTTCCGGATACGCCCGCGGAGAATATCGAAAAATTGTTCAAGTGATATTTACCCGAAAGCACCTGGAAAGGAGTAAGTAATGGAAATTACCATCATCCAGGCGATCTTGGTCTTTGTGGTAGCCTTTATCATGGGTATCGACCAGTTCAGCTTCCTGGAATCTTTGTATCAGCCGATTGTAACCTGCCCGATCATCGGTGCCATCCTTGGCAACTTTGAGCTTGGCGTAGTTGTCGGCGGTTCGTATCAGCTCATTCAGATCGGTTCTATGCCGATTGGCGGCGCTCAGCCCCCCAACGCGATCCTCGGCGGCATCATGGCTACCGTATTCGCGGTTTCGCTCGGCATGGAAGCTACGCCGGAAGGCGTTGGCGCAGCGCTCGGCCTTGCAATTCCGTTCGCGGTATTCGGCCAGTATGCTGTTACCCTGACCTTCACCATCATGTCCGGTATGATGGCTAAGGCTGACCAGTGCGCGGAGAACGCGGACGTCAAGGGTATCCGTAACATCAACTTCATGGAAATGGCGATCCTCGGCGCGCTGTTCGGCCTGCTGGCTGTTGCAGGTCTGTACGGCGGTTCCGCTCTCGGCCAGACGCTGCAGGACCTGTCCTTCCAGTTCTCTTGGGTCATGGCAGGCCTCGACGCTGCCGGCGGCGCAATGAAGTTTGTTGGTTTTGCGATTCTGATGAAGGTTATGATGTCCAACGAGATGTGGGGCTTCCTGCTGGCAGGCTTTGCTATGGCTCTGCTGTGCGCTGCTAACGCCTCTACCTCTGGCGCAACCCTCATTCTGTGCGCATTCGTAGGCGCTGCAATCGCAATCTATGACTTCTCGATCAACACGAAGATCAAGGCGAACGCTGGCGCTGGCAACATGGGAGGTGACTCGGATGGCATATAATATTCCCGAGAAATATCAGGATCTGACGTCGGCCCCGACGCTGGACAAAAAGACCCTGAATAAGATGGTTTGGCTGTCCTGCTTCCTGCAGGCATCCTTCAACTACGAGAGAATGCAGGCTTGCGGCTGGCTGTGGGGCATGCTCCCCGGCCTTCAGAAGATCCACACCAACAAGGAAGACCTCAAGGCTTCCATGGCACATAACCTGGACTTCTTGAATACCCACCCGTTCCTCGTAACGTTCGTTATGGGCATTGTGCTTTCGCTCGAGCAGAACAAGGCTGATACCCAGACGATCCGCTCTGTACGTATTTCTGCTGCCGGCCCGCTCGGTGGCATCGGTGACGCACTGTTCTGGCTGACGCTGGTTCCGATCACCGCAGGCCTGACCGCGAATATCGCCCTGCAGGGCAATATCCTCGGCGCAATCCTGTTCCTGATCATCTTTAATGCAGTGCAGTTTGCCGTTCGTTTCGGCCTGATGTACTGGTCTTACGGCTTGGGCACCAAGGCAGTTACCATGCTGACCTCGAGCGCGAAGGAGTTCACCCGTGCGGCGAGCATCCTCGGCGTATTCGTAGTCGGCGGCCTGATCGCAAACTACGGCGGCACCACCGTTCGTATGATCGTTGGCGATACCCAGATCAACATCCAGTCCCTGCTTGACGGCATTCTGCCCAAGCTGATCCCGCTGCTGATCACCCTCGCTCTGTATGCCCTCATCAAGAAGGGCTGGACGCCGGTTAAGTGCATCCTGCTCATTCTGGTTTGCGGTATCGTGGGCTGTGCGTTCGGCATCTGGACCGGTAACTCGCAGGCAATGGACGCTGACGGCAACACCATCCCCGGCGGCTACAATCCGCTGGTCGAGTGGTATGATTATCCGGAACCCGCTCCGGCTGAGAAGACCGGCCAGCAGGCTTGGGATGCTCTGACCTCGGTTGTTACCGAGCTGCAGGAGTCCGGTGTAACGGTTACTATGCCCGAATAAAATAGAACAGTTTGTCGGAGCGTGTGCTTCGGCAAGGTAAAGCAATAGGGGGAGATGGCGATTGGGATCATTTCCCCCTATTGATTGAAATGCAAGAAATCAGGTGTTTGTGTGAGTGCAATTACGGCGTCGGTCATATTTCTTCTGTTTGCCTGTTATGTGGGCGTTCAGGTGATGAAAAATTTTCAGCTTCGGCAGCTGAACGGCAGCCTTGGACGCAAGGACTATGAAACAGTGGGGAAATTGGCGGACATGCCGATGTTCCGCAGGCTGCTTGGAGAGTATACGTGTGATTTGTATAAGCTGCGCGCTTTGTATTTGGCGCAGGATATCGAGCGATTTGAGGATATGCTGCATCATATGATTGCGGCAACGTATAAAAATCCGGCGGATAAGAAAAGCTTTCTGGAGCAGTATTTCCATACATTCCTTTTGAAGGAGAACAAAAGGTATGTGGACTGGCTTTTGGAGGCCATCCGGCAGACCGGGGACGAGAAGCTCATACGGTACACCGAGCAGGCATATGAAGTTGTAATCAATCAGCGCAATGATCTGATTGAAACCATGGATGCACAGATTGATGCAAAACAGTATTATGGCTTCCGCTTGGGCGTGATTCTCGTTATGATTGCAAGACAGTATGAGCGTCTTGGCGATGAGGAAAACGCAGGAATCAATTATCGAAGTGCAAAGGTCTGTTTTCCGCCTAAGGCCATCTATATCCCTGTGATACGGGAGAGCTTGAAGCGGTTGGGACAGCCGGAGGACATACAGGAAGGGATGCGTGCGCAAGCGCGCCGCCGCTGAAATAATATGATGGAGATAGGAGAAGAACAATGATCGGATTACTGGTAACTGGACACGCGAATTTCGGTTCCGGACTGACAAGCTCGCTCAATTTGATTGCAGGTGAGCAGGAGAACTATAAATATGTGGATTTCCTGCCGGAGTACAGTCTGGAGGACCTGTCGCGGGAGCTGACCAAGGCGATGGACGAGCTGAAGGATTGCGAAGGTATTTTGGTATTCTCCGACCTGCCGGGCGGCACTCCGTTCAAGACGGCGGTTGAGGTTGGTTTTCCGCGCGGCAATGTAAACGTAATCGCAGGCACGAACCTGCCGATGATGGTGGAGATTGCCATGTCGCGTAAATTTATTGATGATTTGGAGACGCTGACGCAGACTGCGCTGGAAACCGGCAAGGAACAGGTTGTTAAGTACGAATTTAAGAAGGTTGAGCAGCAGGAGTCGGACGACGGTATTTAATGAATACGGTTGTCAGGGCGCTTGCTTTCCCCTTGCACACATAAAAAACATTTTGGGTCATGACCTGCCGTGCGCATAATGGATACGCAGGGCGGGCCCGAAAGGAGAAAAATGAAAATGAACAAGATTTTTGATGTCACTGCGGATAAGATGCAGGAGACCATGTCCACCTTTACGCTCAGCGAGATTTATCAGCAGCCGGCAACGTGGAAGAAGACCTGCGCGCAGATTAAGGCGCACAAGGATGAGCTTAAGCAGTTCATCGATCAGGTTATCACCTGCGACGACTTTGACGTTATCCTAACCGGTGCCGGCACCAGCGAGTTTGTTGGTAATGCACTGTTCCCGGCGCTGACCAGCAAGCTGAATTATAAGGTAAAGTCCTATGGTACGACCGATATCGTTGCAACGCCGGAGGCATATCTGTCCCGCACCAAGCCCACATTGCTCATCAGCTTCGGCCGTTCCGGCAATTCGCCGGAGTCCGTCGGTGCGATTGATGCTGCCGAGGCGGTTTGTGACAATATCCATCATCTGTTTGTCACCTGCAACAAGGATGGCGCGCTGTCCAAGCGTGCGGCTACCACGGATAACTGCTATGCTATCAACCTGACCGAGGAGACGCACGACCAGAGCTTTGCAATGACTTCGAGCTTCTCGAACATGTATCTGGCAACGTTGCTGTGCTTCCATCTGGACGATCTGGATGAGACGATTGCCAAGGTGGAGAAGATCATGGAAGCAGGCCAGAACTTCCTGGATAACAAGTATGGCATTGCGCAGAAGATTGTGGACGAATATGACTTCAACCGTATCGTATATCTGGGCAGCAACTGCCTGAAGGGCTTTGCACAGGAGTCCGCGCTCAAGATGCTGGAGCTGACCGCAGGCCGTGTGGTCACTATGTATGACACGCCGCTCGGCTTCCGTCATGGCCCCAAGTCCATCATTGACGACAACACCATCACGGTGGTTTATCTGAGCGATAACGCTTATACCCGTCAGTATGAGATTGATTTGGTTAAGGAAATGAGCGGCCAGCGCAAGGGCAACAAGATTGTTGCGGTTATGAGCAAGCCGGACGATGCGGTTGCGGCGCTTGTGGATTACACGGTAGTTTGCGATTTGGCGGATGAGAACGAGAATGCGCTGCTGGGATTGGATTATATCCTGTTTGCGCAGACGCTGGCTGTGCTCAAGTCGCTGTCTATGGGCATCACGCCGGATAACCCGTGCCCGACCGGCGAGGTAAACCGTGTTGTGAAGGGCGTTACGCTGTATCCGTATACGAGAGCGTAAAGATGGCCTGAAAAAACAAAAAGCATGACCATCGTACCCGACAGCGCAGCATTTGCGCGGGGGAGTAGCGATGCAGCATGCTTTGACCTGTGCGGCACTGGCAAAGCAAACGGGGCGGCCGCAGCCGCCCCGTTTGCATTTGCATCAAGTGTCATGCGGGACTGATACCAAATGCGAGGAGTTTTAAGACAATATGAATTGGGAAGTAATCCTGTGGACCTGTGTAACCATTGCCGTGCTGTTGGTCATAGTGGCGTTGGTCGTTTCCATCATGTCGGCGCGCAATATGCGCAAAAGCCGGGAGCGGATGGCGCAATTGCAGTCTGAAATCAAGGTTGGCGCCTCTATCATGTTTGCGGGCGGACTATATGGCAAGATTGTCAAGATCAAGGATGACCTGATTGATGTGGAAGTCAGCAAGGGCGTCGTTATCCAGATTTCCCGGTACAGCATCCAGACGGCAGAGTAAAGCGAGGTGTAGCAGGGCGGTCAGTTGTTCTCGCTGGCCGCAATTTCCTTTGCGTATTCACTGGGAGAAAGCTCAAAGTATTTTTTGAACAGCCGTGAGAAATAGTGGATTGAGCTAAAGCCGAGCATATCTGCAATTTCACTGATGGTATACTGGTTTTCCCGAATCAGTTCTTTGCTCTTTTGCAATTTGATGCCCAGCAGATAGCTTTTCGGGGAATTATGCAGATACATCTTGAACAAAGCCTGCAAAGAAGTGCGGGACATAAAGAATTTGTGACAGATTTGTTCAATGGTGATAGGTTCTGTCACCTTTTCTTCCATGTATGCCAGAATCTGCTGGAGCAGATCCCCTTGGGAGTTTTGATTGAGGCTGAGCAGATTGCGCTCCTCACCCAGTTCGTTGCAGAGCAGGACCAAACGTGTGATGATCTCCTGTAAATGGCAGAGCATAAGCGTTTGTGCATGCGGCGAGTGCATGGTACATTCTTCAATGATTTTGTAAAACGCGTCGCGCAGGCCGTTGGTGCAGTGGAACACATGTCCCAAAAGCAATTGCGGTTCGGAAAAATCCATATCAAAAGATATGGATAGGTAATTGCAGGCGCTGTCTTTGGTGAGCTGTTTGGCGTGTTCACTGTCCGGCTCGTACAGAATCAAGTCACCCGCAGCCAGCGTACAGATGGTGTCGGCAAGGGTTACGGTGAGTGTGCCGTTATGTACATAAAGCAGTTCATAATACTCGTGACCTGCACGGTTGAAGCAATAGGCACATTCTTCGGTGAAGTAACAGTAGTCCAGAATCTCCAAAACATTGAAATGAACCGGCTTGAGCTGGAAGGTATATGGGTCCGGCAATGGGAGCTTGGTATAGCGGTTTTCCGGTGCCAGCAGATAATAGGTTGCTTCATCGGAAACCGGCAGGATGTTAAAGCAGATGCCGGGATTGATTTTCAGATAGTGGTGAATGGAAAAGGTTTTCAAATCAACAGGATCGGGCTGGGAGCCGATTACAATCGAAGCCAGCCCACTGATCAATTCGATGTACACTTCGCAGGGAAAACAAAAAAGCTGATCTATTGTTTTGGTATGCGTAAAAAACTGCATACAGGCAAGATGGTGTTCCTCCAAGTCGATTGGCTCGTAATAAACCGATCCGAATTCGAGAAAACTGTCATAAAAAACTTGATTATTCATGGCGAATCCCCTATTGTCTGCCGCTTTGCATATCTTTCGGTAAGTACAAATCTACCTTTTATTCTATTATATTTTTAAGGTAATTGCAAGCATACCTGTATGGTAGCAAGCTAGGTTATGCTGAAAAAGGGCGGTGAGCAGGGGGGACACTTGGGTACGATGGGAAAGCAGGAGGAGATAAAAATGATTATTCAAAGTAAAAAGGTTTGGTTTGCCGATCAGTTTGTCGCGGCGCAGGTCGAGATAGAAGATGGCAAAATCAGCGGCGTTTACCCGTACGGCACCAAACCGGTTGACAAGGATTATGGCAGCGAGCGTATTCTGCCCGGCTTCATTGACGTGCATTGCCATGGCGCCTATGGCTTTGATACCAATGATGCGGAAGAGGAAGGCCTGCGCTACTGGACGCGCAACATTGTGCAGGAAGGCGTAACGGCATTCCTGCCGACCACGATCACCCAGAGCGAGCAGGTTTTGACCGCAGCGCTGAAAAATGTTGCCAAGGTGGTTGCCGACGGTTACGAGGGTGCGGAGATTCTGGGTGCGCACTTTGAAGGCCCCTATCTGGACATGGTTTACAAGGGTGCACAGCCGGAGCAGTATATCGTCAAGCCCACGGTAGAGCAATTCAAAAAGTATCAGGAAGCGGCAAACGGCCTTATCAAGTATATCACCATGGCGACCGAAACCGATGAGGACTTCGCGTTGACCCGTTATTGCAGTGCGCATGGTGTGGTCGTCAGCATTGGCCATTCCGCCGCAACCTATGAGCAGGCGGTGATGGCGGTTGCCAACGGCGCCCGCACAATGACCCATGTCTACAATGGTATGACGCCGTTTAACCATCGTGCCAACGGTCTGGTTGGTGCGGCATATCGCATCCGCAGCATGTACGGCGAAGTGATTTGTGACGGCAACCACTCGACGTTTGCGGCGCTCAACCAGTTCTTCCACGAGAAGGGCGCGGACCACGCTGTATTGGTCACCGACGCACTGATGGCAAAGGGCAAGCCGATTGGCTCTAAGTTCCTGTTTGGCGGAAACGAGATCGAGATTTATCCGGATGGTAGCGCGCACCTGACTTCGACCGGCGGCTTGGCTGGCTCGACGCTGTGCGTCAACAAGGGCCTGCGCATCCTGATTGAGGAGGCACAGGTGCCGGTCAGCGCGGCAATCAACGCCTGCACGAAGAATCCGGCTGCATGCCTTGGTATCGAGGATCGCAAGGGCGCAATCAAGGTCGGC
This sequence comes from uncultured Agathobaculum sp., assembly GCF_944384695.1. GTDB lineage: Bacteria > Bacillota > Clostridia > Oscillospirales > Butyricicoccaceae > Agathobaculum. The sequence continues at coordinate 8,141 of NZ_CALWUQ010000031.1, forward strand.
TTGGATGCGGACCTGGTGGTGCTTGACCGCGATTACAACGTGCTCCAGACATATTGCAAGGGAAAAGGAATGTTAGATGAGTAAGAAACAGCAAATCCCCAACACCCAGTTGTCCGGCAGAAATATCTATTCGGATAAGAAAAAACGTGTAATCTACTATGATAGCCTGACAAAGCAAGGCTATCTGATTGAAAAGAAGAACGAAGGGAGAATCCTGTTCTTTCAGAATCGGTTGGTCATCATCCTGTTCATCGCGATTCTGTGCGCAGGTACCTTCCTGAACTGGATGCAGGCGACGCTGGTTGGCGTAGCGCTGTTTGCGGTGGTGGAAATCTATTACCGCGCGGTGTTCTTCAAAAAACTGGACGTGGTCACGGATGTGGATTTTGGACGGCGTCTGACACCGCTTCAGTCTATTGTTGCCAGAAAAAGCCGCGAAAAAGTGCTGGCACTAATCGTGCTTTGGGCGGTTTTCTCCGTGCTTGTGCTGGTCAACGCCTATATGGAACAGTATTCCATCGGTCTGATGGTATTCAGTGTGGGTTTGGCCATTGTGGGTCTGTACTTCTGTGTGCTGCATATCGTGGCGCTGACCCGCATGAAGTGACAAATAAAAACCCATCGCGCATGCGATGGGTTTTTATACAGACATGCGGGCTTTAAGCCTTGCCGGCAGAACCGCAAATTGCGATTTTACCCTTGACCGTCTCGACCACGTTTGCAATACCGACCTTGCAGTATTTCTTCGGGTCAAACACATCCGGGTCTTTCTGGAGATAAGCCTTCACGCCGTCGCTGAACGCGATGCGCAGTTCGGTTGCAAAGTTTACCTTGCAGATGCCGCGGGTGATGGACTCGCGCACTGCGTCATCCGGCACGCCGGACGCGCCATGCAGTACCAGCGGGATGGAAACGACCTCACGGATGGCGCTCAGGCGCTCGAAGTCCAGCTTGGGTGTGCCCTTATACAGGCCGTGTGCAGTGCCGATGGCAACCGCAAGCGAGCCGACACCCGTGCGCTCGACGAATTCCTTGGCCTGCTGCGGGTCGGTGAACGGGTTGCCGTCGCCGCCTTCCAGGTCGTCCTCTTTGCCGCCGACCTTACCCAGCTCAGCTTCCACGCTGATATGGGACGGGGCACAAGCATCAACGACGCGGCGGGTCAGCGCGATGTTGTCCTCGAAGGCTTCATGTGAGCCGTCAATCATGATGGAGGTATAGCCGGTGCGCAGCGCTTGCATGGCGAGGTCAAAGCTGTCGCCGTGGTCAAGGTGCATGGCAACCGGCACATCGGTGCGTGCGGCCGCCGCTTTTACCATCGCCAGATAGTAGTCCAGACCGGCATACTTGACGGTGGACGGCGTGGTTTGCATGATGACAGGGGAGCGCATCTCTTCCGCTGCACGGACGACGGCCATCACCATTTCCATGTTTTCCACATTGAACGCACCGACGGCATAATGACCGGCCTGTGCATTCAGCAGCATTTTTTCTGTTGTTACCAAAGGCATAATCGTACCCTCTTTCTCCTGCATAATGCGGGATGTTTTGATGCATCTATTTTACCACAGGGGAATCCGGATGAAAAGCCTTGCAGCGGATAAATGCGCTGCGTGGCAGATTGCCGCCAAATGAAAGGCTTGTTTAAACGCAAAGCAGAAACATTGTAATTATGTTACCATGAAAGCGGGACGTACGGCTTTGCCGCGGGCCTGCTGAAAATAAGAGGAGGAATTTTTATGAATTATAATCCGCTGAAAAAATTGGTAGAACTCCAGAAGCAGGGCAAAAGCGTCGGCATTTATTCGGTATGCAGCGCGAATGGTTATGTTATCGAGGCAGCGCTCAAGCGCGGCCTGTCGGACGGTTCCTGCGTGCTGATTGAGTCGACTGCCAACCAGTGCGACCAGAACGGCGGGTATACCGGCATGAAACCGATGGATTTCAAGCAGTTTGTGCTGGGGCTTGCGGACAAAGTTGGCTTTGATAAGTCAAAGCTGTTCCTCGGCGGCGACCACCTCGGCCCGCTGACCTTTGCAGGAAAGCCGGAAGCGGAAGCGATGGCGGATGCGGAGGAGCTTATCCGTCATTATGTCGGCGCAGGCTTCACCAAAATCCACATTGACACCAGCATGAAGGTAGCGGATGACGACCCGAACACCCGTCTGAGCGACGAGACGATTGCACGCCGCGGCGCGCGTCTGGCGCGTGTGGCCGAGGATACCTATCACAAGCTGTTGGAGAGCGACCCGAACGCCATTGCGCCGGTTTATATCGTCGGCAGTGAGGTACCGATTCCGGGCGGTCAGGTCGGTGCGGATCAGGGCGTGCAGGTTACCCGCGTGGAAGACTTCAAAAACACGGTTGCGACCTTTGAGAACGCTTTCCGCAAGGAAGGTCTGGACGAAGCGTGGGACAACGTCATCGCCGTGGTAGTGCAGCCGGGTGTGGAAGAAAAGGACAGCGGCTGCACCGAGTACGACCGTGCCAAGGCAGCGGAGCTGATGGCGTCGATTAAGAATTTCCCGAACCTCGTGTTTGAGGGCCACTCGACCGATTATCAGACCAAAATCAAGCTGCGCGAGCTGGTTGAGGACGGCGTTGGCATCCTCAAGGTCGGCCCGGCGCTGACGTTTGCGATGCGCGAGGGCATGTTCGCGCTGGCGTATATCGAGCAGGAGCTGCTTTACGGCACGGACATCGAGCCGAGCCACTTCATCGAAGCGCTTGACGAGGCAATGCTGGCCGATGACAAGCACTGGAAGAAGCACTATCAGGGCACGGAATTGGAGATTCGTATGAAGCGCAAATTCTCCTTCTCCGACCGCTGCCGTTACTACATGCCGACGCCCGGTGTGGAAGCGGCCAAGGAGCGTCTGATTGGCAACCTGCGCAAGCTGGGCATCCCGCTCAACCTGCTCAGCCAGTTCATGCCTATCCAGTATACCAAGGTGCGCGAGGGCCTGCTGGAGAACGATCCGGTTGCGCTGGTCGAGGACCGCATCATCAACACCATGGACGAATATCTGTACGCAACCCATCAGAAGGAATTGATGTAAGCGTTTGGAACAGCAAAAAGGACGGCAAAAGCCGTCCTTTTTTGTTTTGCATGAAAGTTATTCCCAGTTTGCCCACACTTCGGGCTGGTAGCCGACAGTGGCTTGCCTGCCGTTGCGCACGATGGGCGTTTTGAGTAGGGTTCCGTCCTCGAGCAGCTTTTCCTTTTTGTCCTCGTCGTAGGCAAGATAGGCGAGCGAAGCGTAGCCCTTGCTTTTTTCATCCAGCACGGCGTCCAGCCCGCCCACGGCTTTGAGTACGCTGTCCAGCTCGCCGCGCGACATGCCCTTTTGCGCCAAGTCTATCATTTGGAACTTGATGCCGCGTTCTTTAAACCAACGCTGTGCCTTTTTGGTGTCAAAGCATTTGTTTTTGCCGAAAATCTGAATGTTCATTGCATCTTTCTCCTTTGCCATCAGTATAGCAAAGCGCGCGGCGGGGCGCAAGAGCAATCCGTTATTGTTTGGCGCGCCGCGATAGGCGCAGCACGCCGTAGGAGTGCGAGAAGGGCAGCAATAATACGCAGGCAAGTGCCGCGCAGCGGCCTAACTCACATAGCAGCAGCGGCACGGCGAAAAATACTTCGCCGTGGCGTGCAAAGTTCCCGATGGCGGCAAGTCCCGCTGCGGAGAAATTCGGGTAGGGCAGCAGGGCAGCGGTGTGCACGCCCAGCAGAAGCGTCGTACGCAGCGAAATCAGTGCGAACAGTGCTCCGCCGGCGGATAGGCCGCGCGCGGCCGCACTGGATAACGGTTCCGGCAGGGACAGGGAGAGGATGAGCGATGCGGGCAGCAAGCGCAGCAGGATGCGGCCGGTTTCGCGCGGCAGGGTGGCATCGGGCATGCTCCAGTGCATCGGCTGGAGCTGTGAGACGGTCAGCACACCGCTCAGAACGATGACCGCACCCGCCAGCCATGCCACCGGAAGCGCCCACATTGCGCAGCGGTTGAGTCCCGCTGTCGCGGTAAGCAGGGTGCAAACCGTCAGAATCAGGATGAGGCTCCAAAGCGGACGGGTGGAAAATACCGTGCTGCGCAGAAAGATACTCATGCGGGCAAGCGAGGATGTGAGCGGCCAGAGGGAAAACAGCGCGAGCAGCCATTGCAGCGCACGTGAGCGCTGCCAAATGGGAGCAAGGCGCGCGCCGCCCGCGCATAGGAGCGCACAGATGAGACTGGCAAGCGCCGCGGCATAAACGGTTTGTCCATTCGCGGGGGTGTACAGGATTTCGCTTAAGGGCAGTAGGGCAAACAGGGCTGCGCCCCAGCGAGGGAAGAGACGTTCACGCATGGGTACCACCCCCAATTTCGTCGCCGTCGAGGAAGCAGGACAGGCGCTCGTTTGCAAAAATGGCTGTGCCTGCGGGCGCGGTCTGGCCGAATTCATCCAGATACAGCGCGGGCAGGATGGCGGTGCCGTCGGCGTGCAGCACTTCGGATACACGGTAAAGCGGCATGTCGGGCAGCGTGCCCTCCTGCGCGGCGCGGTCGAGCAACTCGCTGAGCGCATAGACTTCATCATCGCTTTGCAGCAGGTCGGTCGCCGTGCCGTCGCGCACGACCGCAACGCGCAGGCTGAGCCGTACATCGTTTTCCGTACACAAGTAATCCGCGAGCGGCAGGATGCTCTCCTCTGCGACGCTTTCGCTGATGAGCAATACCTGTGCATGACTCAGGTACAGTTCTCCGGGCAGGATGTTGCTCAGGTTCCTCAGCAGTTCGGGCAGGTCGCGTCCCGTTGCGGAAAGATAGGCGGGTGAGGCAGCGTCATCCAAGCTGTCCTGCCGCACGACTTCAGCGGTCAGGCGATAGACGTTGTCCGTGCGGTCGAGCGCAAGCGCAGACACCGGCGAGACTTCCCGCGCGCAGCCGCACAGCAGCAGGGAAAGCAACAGCAATATTCCGGGCAGTTTCAAGGTTTGTCCCCCTTTGATGAATTCCGTTTGACCGCAAAGCGGTCATGCCGCATGAAAAACCATGGTGCGCGCAGCCATGCGTCCTCTTGCTCGGCCTGTACGCGCGGAATGAGGTTGAGCAGATAGGGTATCGAGCAGGAGTGCATCCGGCAAAGCCATGTCAGCACCAGCGCGAGCGCAAGACCGACGCCATACAAGCCGTAGGCAGCCGCTCCGGCCAAAAGGGCAAAGCGCAGCCATAGGGTCGCGGTTTGCAGCTTGGGCACCATCAGGCCGGTCACGCCCGCGATGGCGACCACGATAACGGTCGGCGCGGCGGCAAACCGTGCTGAGACCGCAGCCTGTCCGAGCACCAGACCGCCGACAATGCTCATCGTCTGCCCCATCGCGCCCGGCGTGCGTGCACCGGCCTCTTTGAGCGCTTCCAGAACAAGCAGCAGCAAAAAGGTTTCCCATCCGATGGGCAGCGGCACGCCGCGCTGCGCTGCCGACACAGCGAACAGCAGCCGCGCGGGCACCAGCTCGCGGTGGTACAGCATCAGCGCGACATAGACCGCGGGAAAGGTGATGGTGAAGACGAAGCCCGCCACACGCAGCAGGCGGGACAGGTTGGCCTGCAAAAAGCTGATATAGTAATCATCGTTGGACTGGAAGCACTCCTGAAACAGAAAGGGTGCGGTCAGCACGACCGGACTGCCGTCTACCACGATGGCGCAGCGACCCTCCACCAGCCGCGCAGCGACTACGTCCGGGCGTTCGGTCGTACCGAGGGTGGGGAAAGGCGAAAACCGGTGGTCGCGCATGCGCTCGGCCAGATAGTTGGCGTCCAGCACACTGTCGATATCGAGCGCCTCCAGCTTGCGCCGCAGATGGGAGACCAGCTTTTGCTCGCATACGCCTGCCAGATAGCACAGGCAGACGACCGTGTTGGTGCGGCTGCCGATGCGCAGGAAGGTGAATTTGAGCCGTTTATCATTCAGCCTGCGGCGGATGAGGGCGAGATTGGGCATAAAGCATTCGGTGAAGCCTTCGCGCGGGCCGGAGAGCACGCGCTCGTTCTCCGGTTCGGATGCGCTGCGCACGGAAAACCCCTTGGTGTTGACCACGACCGGACGCGCGTCTCCTTCGGTAAATACTACGGTATCGCCGTACAGAAAGGAGGCGAACAGCTTGGAAGCGTCGGTCTCTACGCGGCTGTCGTTGATTTGCAGCACGGTCTGGCAAAGCGTTTCCGCCGAAGCGCGGGACAGGTCGGAACAGACAATCGGCCGAATAACGCTTTGGTTGATGGCAATGTTGTTAACCATGCCGTCAAAGAAGAAGACCGCGCAGGAAAGGCCGGCGTGGCTCACCGCGCGGCGGGTTACAAAGGTGTTATCCCCCTGAAAAATCGCCTGCATCAGACGGATATTACTTTCCAGATTGGTGGAAAAAGTGATGGAATCCATGTTTTCACCCCTTATCAGGGGTATTTTGTGCCAAGTTGGACAGGGTTATACGTTATTTAGGTCATCGGCCAGCGTTTGACCGAACAGACGGATTGCGGCGAGCGCTTCCGGCATGGTGTTGCCCGAGGAGCCAACTTCAATCAGCATCGAGCCGGTGCGCACATGCTGGTTAAAGCGCTGTGTGCGCAGGTTGACCGGGCGCATCAGGCCGGGGTAGGCGCGGTTGAGCTGATATTGCAGGCCGGTGACATAGTTCAGATTTTCCTGCCAGTTGGGGTGGGTGAGGCCGCCGTCATCCGTACCGACTACGAACATCAATTGCGCCATTTCCTCGCCGTCGATGGTGCAGGAGGTTTTATAAGCCTGCCCATCGTCGGTCAGGATGGAGTCGCGGTGCAGGTCAATGACGATTTGGATGGACGGATATTCGTCCAGCGCCTGTTCGATGGCGGCAAGAGAACGGTCATACGAGCCGGAATAGGCTGGGGAGTCGAAAATGTCGCGGATATGTACGGTTTCAATCCCGTTATCCTGCAAGATGCTTTGCAGCTCGTCGCCCACGCGCACGACGTTATAGCGGGTGTCGGTCGTGCGCTCGTTTTCGGTCGGCGTATAGGGGAAGGCGGCGTCCGGCGTATAGCTTTCGCTGCCGTGCGTATGTACGATGAGCACCTGCGGGCCGTCTCCGCTGACATGGATGGCGGCATCCGACGCCAGACAGGCCGCCACATCGACAGCATAGGAGGTTTCGTTATTGATGGTGATGGTGGCGGCCTTATCCGCGGCGTCCAGTACCGGATTGTCGTTTTCTTCCGTTTGCGGAATATAGGTGCTTTCTGCAAGCGGGGTTTCCGCGTCCTCGCTGAGGGCGGATGCCGCTGTGCGTGGGACGAAAACCGCAGCCTTATCGGGGGAAAGACCAAGTTCAAGCGATACCGCGCGCAGAATGAAATCGCCATTTCCAGCCAGACGTGCCAGCGCCTGCTGTGCGGTGGATTCGCCGCCCATGCGCGAAAACAGCAGCAGCGAGGCGGCAATGCACAGCGTAACGGCGGCGGGCAGACCGATGCCGTGCCGCCGCCGGGTGGATTTTCTGTGCCTTCTCATCGTTGCCACCTCCCTGCGTTTTGTTCTATCATACGCCCGTCCGCGCGCGAGTATGACCGAAAGATGGCGGCAAGTTCAGGACAAATACAAGTCGATGTCGCTGACGGTCAAATGGGGGTGCAGCGCCATGTTGACAGCGTAGCCGATGACGCGGGCGATATCCGCAACCTCGCGGTCGATGTCGCGCGTGGTGACCATGACCGGCAGGGAAAGGTCGTCGAGCGCTTCACAGGAGGGGCTACCGAGCTGCGCGGCGATTTCATGCGCAAGTGTTGCGCCGTCGACGACGGTGGGCACGCCGATGGCGATGACCGGCACGCCGAGCGTGTCGCTGTTGAGCGCGGCGCGCGCGTTGCCCACGCCTGCGCCGGGCGTGATACCGGTATCGGCCAACTGAATGGTGCGCAGCAGACGGCTGAGCCGTCCGGCGGCAAGCGCATCCACGGCGAGTACCGCGGCAGGCCGGACACGGTCCAGCACACCGCAGATGACTTCGCCGGTCTCCACGCCGGTCTGGCCCAGCACACCGGGGGCGAGGGCGGACACCGGCCGCCAAGAAGCGAACACGTCAGGAACCTGCTCTACCAAATGGCGCGTGGCGATGACATGGTCGATTGCCTGCGGGCCGATGGCGTCCGGGGTAATCATGCGGTTCCCCAGACCCGTGACCAGCACCGGTCCGGAGGCTGCGCTGTCTGGCAGCAGTTCACCCAGCAGCGTACTCAGCGCGCGGCAGGCGCGCGGGAAAGCATCCTCCTCGCGTCGAACGAGCGCGTCCAGTTCCAGCGTTATATATCTTCCGCAGGGCTTGCCGATTTCCTGTGCTGCGTGCTCGTTCAAGATTTCTACTTCGCTGACGGAAAACCCTTCAATCGTGCGGTCGGTCTGCCGCACCTGCCGCAAGTCGGCTGTATGGGGCAGGTTTTGCACCGCTTCAACTGCCAAATCTGTGCGAAAAGCCATGTGCATTCACTCCTTTTTTGAGTATTTTACGGCGCACCGGATTTTTTATACAGAATCATGGAAAAAAGACTTGCATTTTGGGAAAAGTGATGGTAGAATAGAAACACTGACGAATAGAAAACGAAGGAGGTGTTTTCGGAATGCCCAACATCAAGTCTGCAAAGAAGCGTGTCAAGGTTAACGCTGTCAAGGCGATGAACAACCAGATGGCCAAGAGCGCGCTCAAGACCACGCTGAAGAAGTTCGATACGGCTGTTGCTGCCGGTGATAAGGCGGAAGCGACTGTTGCTTATACGACCGCTGTTAAGGCGGTTGATCAGGCGGCTGCCAAGCACCTCCTGCATAAGAACAACGCGGCCAACAAGAAGAGCAAGATGACTGTCAAGCTCAACGGCATGGCGTAAGAGTTCGTGATAGAACGAAGGGAAATCCCGAGACGAGAGTCTCGGGATTTTTTTATTGTCGGGATTCGCTGCGCGCAGGGCAAATTAACATTTAGAAGAATATCAAAATAATGCTTGACAACTGCGGGAGGATGTTGTATCTTTCAATTAGACAATTGTCTAAATGAGGGAGGAGAACGAGTTATGATAATTGGCGCATGTGCGGTGCTGCTGATTTTGGCGGCATTGATTATCGGGCAGGCGCGGGCTTTGGCGCGATGTCGATTCTGGTGTAAATCATGCGGCACGCTGTTTTCGCTTCCGTGGACCAAGCTGTTATTCCGTCAGCATGTCAACGAGGAGTGGCGTTTGGTTTGTCCGTGCTGCGGCCAAAAAGGCTGGTGTCAGGCGAGACGGCCCGGAAAGAAAGAGGGGGTAAGATGAGTTTCCAGCAGACTTTTAAAGCCCTGTCCGACCCGATTCGGCGGGATATCCTCGGCTTGCTTCGCACGGGTCCGATGGCGGCGGGAGATATTGCGTCGCATTTTTCGGTTTCCGGTGCGACCATCTCGCATCATTTGTCGATTTTGAAGGATGCCGGTCTGGTGCTGGACGATAAACAGGGGAAGTACATTTATTATGAGCTGAATATGTCCGTGGTCGATGAGATTTTGGAATGGGTCACGGCACTGAAGGGTGGAAGCGACAATGAAAAAAATCAGTAAAGGGCAAGTGGCCGTATGGATTTTGGCTGTTATCCCGTTGATATTGGCGGCGGCGGTATATGCACGGCTGCCGGCGGAAATCCCGATGCAGTGGGATTTCGGAGGAGAGGTCGGATATGAACCGAAGTGGCATCTGTGGATTGTGGCGTGCCTTGGCCCGTTTCTGGCGGTGCTGTTTTATTTTCTGCCGCGGCTTGATCCGAAAATGCGCAATTACGATAAATTCTTTGGCTCATATCTTGGCTTTCAGATGATTATGATGCTGTTCGTTCTGGTGATGAACGGTATCTGCGTCGTCGAGGGACTGCGGCCGGGGACGGTCGATGTGGTGATGACAATCTGTCTGGTGCTTGGCCTGAGGATGGTATATTTGGGGAATGTGATGCCAAAGTTCCGTATGAACTGGTTTTGCGGCATCAAAACGCCGTGGACGCTATCGAGCGAGAGCATTTGGACACGTACGCATCGCGTGGCCGGACGGCTGTATTTCGTGTCGGGCTTGCTGGGCGTGCTCGGCGCTTTTATACCGAATAATATCGTGCGCCTTTTGATGCTGCTGGTGCCGCTGCTGGTGGCATCCCTGATATCGACCGCGCTAAGTTATCTGTGGTATCACGCGGAACAGCGTGCCGGCTGACGGTGAGGCAGCGCAGCTTTCCCCACGTGCGGTCGTGACAAAAAGAGATAGAAAAAGCGGGAAAATCGTGGGAAATTGCGGATAATGAAAACCGAAAGATAAATTTTATTCAACTTTTAACTTGCCAAGTGGGGACGGATGTGCTATACTTTTGCAGTAAGTTTACATGAGTGGAGGAAATCCCCCATGTGGTTCACCTTACGGCAAGGAGAAGATTATGACAAGAACGCGTAAGCTAGTGGCAGCGATGCTGCTGGTTGCCGTCGTTTCGATAAGCCTGCTGACTGCTGCGCTTGCGACGGACAACACGGAAACCTATGCGTATTTGCCCGATCACTCTGTTTATTTCTATGACGTTACAGAGCAGTACGCATGGGCTCACCGCGAAATTGATACGCTTGCGGTAGCAGGGGTCATCAAGGGAAGCGGTAATCATTTGTTTTACCCTGGAAGCGCCATTACCCGCGCAGATTTTATTGTCATGCTGGACCGTGCTTTCGGCATGAGTGAGGCGCTGGACAGCGGTATGATTGATTCCAACGGCACCTTTGTGGATGTGCCGGGCAACACCTATTACAGCAAGTCGGTCACCGCGGCAAAGGCTTTTGGCGTGGCGACGGGAACGGACGATAACCGCTTCCTTCCGGAGCAGAACATGACCCGGCAGGATGCCATGGTGTTCCTCAAGCGGACTTTGGACCGCACGCGGCTGATACTGCCGGAAGGAAGCCTGTCGGGCTATTCGGATATCGACCAGATTTCAAACTATGCTCGTGAATCGGTCAGCGCGCTGGTCAATGCGAGGGTCATCAGCGGTTCCAACGGCAAGCTGAGTCCAACGGCAAATGTCACCCGTGCGGAAATGGCGGTCATGCTGTACCGCGCGACCCATCTGCTGGATGGTGGAACCAATGCGGTTTACGAGCAGCGCGGTAATGTGGTCAATATTTGTATCGGCGCACAGAGCTATTGCGACGTGGTCATTGAAAATTATGATGCCGGCGTGCAGTATCAGGGGCTGATGCAATATACCAATTTGCGGCAGGAGGGCGGCGTAACCTATATTACGCTGACCAACCGGCAGGAAATTAACCGCACGGTATCCTATGCCAACGGACAGTTTTCGTTCAACGATCCGGGGGGCGACGGCGTGATCATCCTGCCTGCGGCGGCCAATTGTGTGGCAGTTGACGTAACACAGCCGTACCACCAGATTGATGCCCCGGTCAGCACAGGAAATGCGTATCGGCATTGTTACCCGTCCGTGGTCAACGGCGAGGTTTCGGTAATCTATTATACAACCGCATAAAACGCAAAAAAAATCCACCGGATGCGTCCGGTGGATTTTTGTTTGTGTCAGTCCTTTGCCAGATGCAGGCCATCGTAGCGGGTAACGTGGAAGGTATAGGGCAGTGCGGTGGTTTCAAAGCCGATTTCGCGCAGAACGGCGCGAATGTTCTCAACCAGATGATAATTGAAATCACGCTGGGAGATGGAAACCTTGAGCGTATCCTTATATGAGCTGACCAGAATGCCGAACGGCTGGAAGGCGCAAGGCAGAATGGCAGAATAATCGGCCACGAGCGGTTCCATGCTGGGCGGCAGCTTGAATTCACCGATGTTGGTCAGAATAAAGCTGTCGCGGCGGATATAGTCGCGTGCCTGCTGGCGCATCATCTGTTCTTTTTCGTCAATAGGCATGTCCAGTTTATGCGATTTGGCAACGCGGTTTGCGTTCTTCAGCGCCCAGTATACCGCATGCGGCAGATTTTTCTGCGTGTCAAAATACGCCTTGCAGGCCTGACAGGCTTCCAAAAACGGCATGCTGAAATACTCATAAAAGAATGGAAGGTCGAGCAGAGAGACAAAAAAGCGTGTGGTCGTAGTTTTGACATAGGCACGCAAATCCATCGGCACTTCTGCGATGATGGGTTCGGTGCGGTCGGTTCCCTCATAGTAGGTGCGGTACATGCCCATGGAAATCGCCGTCATCAGGAAAGTCATGGGGGTCACGCCATTGCCCTTGGTATATTCGAGCAGCTGCGGCAGCGACATGGTCAACTCAGTGGTCAACTCGTTGTCGTCGTTGCGGCTGTCATATTCCGGCATGTGGAAGGAGGGGACATCCGGATGATGGTCGGCATCTGATTGCGGCATGCCGCGCAGGCGCAGGTAACCGTCCTCACAGTCCTGCGGCGTAAACTGTGTCTCGTTGGTACGGATGGAGCGCCCGGGGTCGACATCGTGTCCCATGCCCTTGAGATAGTAATACAAAATGGTGCGGATAAACTGGTCAAAACCGCGGCCATCCGAAATGCAGTGCTGATATTCCAGATAGATGGTGTTGTCCTTATAACCGCATAAGAATAAATAGCCGTTGGTGTCCTCGGAGCCGATGTAGTACGGTGACAGGTCATTCATCGGCAGCACCTTGGGCGGCTGGTTCAGAATCCGATAATTATACTGCGTTTTGCCGCGGACGAGGCCGAGTGCAAACTGCGGATAGCGGTCCAGCGTCGTGCGTACTGCCGCTAACAGTACACGCGGGTCGACCGGCTCGGTCATGCGAATGATGTGGCGCGGCGCGGTGGTTAGGTCTTTGTGGGTTGCATACATAAAAATAGCGCCGTAACTGTCTACTTTTAACAGCGCCTCCTGATAGGCTTCATTCATAACAGACACCTCCCATTACAATATTATATTATAAATCATATTGCGCTAAAAAAACAGAGAATCGACGCAGAATTTGGGAGAACATAACAGAGATTTTTGCATGGTGGTTTGTCGATATCGCTGTGTGGTCCCACCGGGCGTGTAAAAAGCATACGCTGGATGGGAGGGATTCTTGTGGTAACGATTAGCTTGTGTATGATTGTAAAGGACGAGGAGGCGGTTCTCGCACGATGTCTGGACAGCGTGGCGGAAATTGCAGACGAGATAGTGATTGTGGACACCGGCTCATCTGACCGGACTCGGCAAATCGCGTCGCAGTATGGGCGGGTGCTGGATTTTGCGTGGTGTGAGGATTTTGCCGCTGCGCGGAATTTTTCTTTTGCGCAGGCTACAAAGGATTTTATTCTTTGGCTGGACGCGGATGATATCATCACACCGGAGAACAAGACGCGCTTTTTGCAGCTGAAGCAGGAGTTGGAGCAAACGACCGATGTGGTCATGCTGCCATATCATACGGCGTTCGACGAGCGTGGGCGTCCGACCTATACCTATTATCGAGAGCGGTTGCTGCGGCGCGCGGCAGGCTTTCGATGGGAGGGTGCAGTGCATGAATGCATTGCGCCGTGTGGACGGGTTCGGTATGGAGACGCGGCGGTTACGCATCACAAGGAAAAAGCGCCGGACAGCGAACGGAATCTGCGCATCTATGAAGGGATGCTGGCGCGTGGCGAACATCTGGATGCACGCGGACAGTTTTATTATGCGCGTGAGCTGATGATGCATCAGCGGTTTGCACAAGCGGTTTCGGCATTTGAGGATTTTTTGCAGAGACCGGACGGCTGGGTAGAAAATCGAATTGAAGCGTGCCGAAACTTATCTGACTGCTTGCTGGCGCAGGGCAAACGTGAGCAGGCAAAACAGGCGTTGGTGTATTCGTTTACGCTGGACAGCCCGCGTGGGGAAACCTGCTGTGCGCTTGCAGCGCTGGAAATGGAGGATAGCAGGCTGGAACAGGCCCGGTTTTGGTATCAAACCGCTATGCATGTTCCGTATACGGAGCAAAACGGCGCTTTTGTCAAGCCGTTATGCTATGGATATATGCCGAGCCTTGGGCTGTGTGTATGCTGCGATAGGCTTGGGCGGCACGCGGAAGCCGCAGAATGGAATGAGCGGGCTGCGGTGTATTGGCCGGACTCTCCGGCAGTTGCCTATAATCGACGATATTTTGCAGGAATGCAGGAGTAAGACGGTGGCAGAAAGGGGAGCAGACGCATAGATTGAATTGCCGGATGCTATTTTCGGCAAATCCCTCGAAAGGAAGAATGCTATGGCAACACCGCATAATAAGGCAAAAAGAACCGTCCTGCTAGCACGTAGCTTTTGGCAGAACGGTTTGCGCTTAGAAT
>NZ_CALWUQ010000032.1 GCF_944384695.1 uncultured Agathobaculum sp.
CGTTTGCGGTGGACACAAAAGCAGAGTCAGGTCGCCTGATGGAGTAATTTGGGTGTGCGGTTTTCTTGACTATTCCAGCACAGCATCAAAATGGGCTTGGCATTCTGGGACAGCTTGCATCCTCACCATTGCTTCAACGGCTGCAGGCAAAACAACATTCATAAAAATAATTCTCTGTTGCTCAACAGCCTCGGCAGTGCCCTCTGCTTCAAACTCAATCCCACCGACTTTATATTTCAATTTTAGAGTATCGCTTACTTTTAATCCGCCTTATCAATGTCCGCGTTGATAAAGAGCGCAAAGCCATTGCCTTGCTCTTGTTCACTACCGCATTGCAGTCATCCAGCTCTGCCCTTACATGGTTTCTACAAATCCCGGCAAACACGTTTCATCCTGGAAACCGTTCCCCTCAAAAAAGCAAAAAGCTCCCCCTATAGGGGAGCTTTTTCAGCACTTGAGCGCTTCATCCTCGATATTGACCGTGATGCGGTCATAAAATTCTTTTTTCTGTGCCTCATCAGCAAATGCAGAAAACGGCACAATAATCGCAGAAAACTCATCCACAAAAATATAATAGTGTTTTTCATCTGACGCCGTGCGCTGCACCGCATCATACTGATAGGTGGTATCCTCATTTTCACCGACCAGTTCAAACGAATCCTCTCGCAGCGTCAGCGTTTTCGGACCGCAAAGCTGCTTGTTGCGCGCGTTGCGCAAAATCCGCTCGGTGTTTTTGACAACCTTGCGTTTCATATACCACGGTGTGCCAAAGAAGCATGCCGCCGCCAAAACGAGATAAACCAGCACACTCCACACGCTCAGACCCTTGACCCAGTACATCAGCGCTGTACCGCCCAAAATGACAATCACCGCGGTTGCAATGCGCGTCATTAGAATGCTGCGCTGCACAACTGCGTTATTTACATAATAGTTCAGATTGAAATCAATATAATCCTGCTGGGTGATATTGTATTGCAGTTCCATGAATCGTTCTCCTTTTGGCAATTTTGCCGCTTACGCAGACATTATACCGAAATAACCCTGCAAAAGCAAGGTATTCTCACATGTTTTTTCAGGTTCACAAGACGGCAACTTGTGTCAAAACAAAACACACGGCTTGTCACGCCGCATTCCGTCGCAATTCCGGCATAATGGTAATGCGCATTGTGATATAGCACAGCAAACCGCCAACCAAATTGGAAATCGGTTCGGCTATGAACACGCCGTTGACGCCCAATCCGCCTACATGCGGCAGCCACAGCGTCAGCGGAACGACAATCGCAGCTTTGCGCAGCAAGGAAAAGAAAATCGCCAACCGCGGCTTATTAAGCGATTTGAATACACATTGTCCGGAAAACTGAAACGCCATCATTACGAAGCCGAAGAAATAAATGTGCAGCGCCGGCACTGCCAACGAAAGAAGTTCGGGTTCATGGTTAAAGATTTTGATAAAGAACATTGGGAAAGCAGATACCAGCCCCCAAATCAGCAGTGTATACCCAAAAGCAAGCTGTGTCATAAACCGAATGGCATCACGCACCCGCACGAATGCATGCGCGCCATAGTTATAGCTGATAACCGGTGAAGCACCGTCTGAAATCGCCATGACCGGCGTCTGTGCAATCTGCCGCACGGAATTGATAACCGTCATCACGCTAATATAGATATCGCCGCCAAACTGACGCAGCGTTGCATTGCATGCCACCTGCACTAAGCAATCGGTAAACGACATCACAAAGCTGGCTGTGCCCAAAAGCGCAATTTTTCGGATACAGCCAAAATCCGGACGGAAACCGCGAAAATGCATGGTTAATTCCGCCTTTTGTCCGGTCAAAAAGCGCAATACCCAGATAGCCGACAAAAGCTGTGACAAAATGGTGGCAATCGCCGCACCGCGCACACCCATATCCAATGCAAATATAAATATCGGATCAAGTACGATATTGGCCACAGCGCCCAGCAGCACGGTCAGCATACCGATGCGTGCAAAGCCCTGACTGTTGATATATGGATTAAGCCCCAGCGACGTCATCACAAAGACTGTTCCCAACAGGTAAATAATCATATAGGATGCCGCATAGGGATACGTCGCATCGCTCGCACCAAACAGATACAGAACCGGCTTATGCAAGGCAATTCCCAAAACTGTCAGCACAATTCCGGTCGCAAGCAGCATAAAATAAGCATTGGTCATTACCTTACGTGCGCCCGCTTCATCCTTCTGTCCGCGCGCAATAGAGCACAGCGGCGCGCCGCCCAATCCGAACAGGTTCGCAAACGCCGTCACCAACGTAATAACCGGAAAGCAGAGGCCCAAT
This sequence comes from uncultured Agathobaculum sp., assembly GCF_944384695.1. Taxonomy (GTDB): domain Bacteria; phylum Bacillota; class Clostridia; order Oscillospirales; family Butyricicoccaceae; genus Agathobaculum. Next base: position 2,319 of record NZ_CALWUQ010000032.1, read on the forward strand.
CCCGCCAGTGCAATGGTTCCCTCCCCCGGTATTTTCCCGATATAAATTCTATCTACAATATTGTACAGTAGATTCAGCGCCTGTGCCACCAGCATCGGTGCTGCCACCGCCAGCGTACTTTTCCGCACACTTCCTTTTGAAAAATCGATTTGCTTCGCGCCCAATCTGTTACCCCCATCGCAAACTACGTTGCTCCGACCGAAACAAAGGAGGAGCAACCGCCCCTCCCTCGTCTGCTATTGTATTCACCCTTATGCGTCCTGATTGCCCATCAGCGTGACCATAACCGCCTTTTGCGCGTGCAGACGGTTTTCCGCTTCTTCAAAAATTTCATCTGCGTGCGCTTCAAAAACCTTCGTGGTAATCTCTTGCTCACGGTAAGCCGGCAGACAGTGCTGCACCATACAGCCGGGCTTTGCCGCGGCAAGAAGCTCGTCATTGACCTGATAGCCCTTAAACGCCTTCATGCGCACTTCCTTCTCTGCTTCCATGCCCATAGACGCCCAAGTATCGGTAATAACAACGTCAGCATTCTCTGCCGCCTTCATCGGATCGTCCGTGATGAAGAAATCGGGATTCCCCTCCGCAAACGCCATGACATCTTCGTGCGGACGATAGCCTTCTGGCGTTGCAATCGACACCTTCATGCCGGTTTTAAGACCACCTACAATCAATGAGTTCGCCATATTGTTGCCATCACCGATGTAGCACATCTTGATGCCCTCCAGCACCGCGAATTTTTCGCGGATGGTCATCAAGTCCGCCAGTACCTGACACGGATGACAGAAATCGGTCAAGCCATTGATGACCGGAATCGAACCGTAGTTTGCCAGATCCTCGACTTCCTTTTGCGCATAGGTGCGAATCATGATACCGTCCAGATAACGGCTGAGCACACGCGCGGTATCCTGCACCGGCTCACCGCGGCCAATCTGCAAATCGCGGTTGGACAGAAACAGCGCCTGTCCGCCCAGCTGATACATGCCGGTCTCAAACGAAACGCGCGTACGTGTCGAGGACTTCTGGAAAATCATGCCGAGGCTTTTGCCTTCCAAATGGCGATGGGAAATATTATGCTTCTTTTCGTATTTCAGTTGGTCAGCCAAGTCGAGCAGACCGATAATCTCCTCGGTTGAACAATCCAGCAGCTTGAGTAAATGCTTCAATCAAAACACCTCTTTCATAATATGGAGCGCTTCGTCCATCTCTTCTTTGGAAATGGTCAGCGGCGGCAGCAGACGGACAGCGTTTTTACCTGCCGTAATCGCCAGCACACCTTTTTCAATCAACTTGTTGGCAAACGCCGCATGTTTTCCCTCGTCCACAATGATGCCCAGCATCAGGCCCATGCCGCGCACGCCATGGATATCAGGAGAACCGAGGGACAAAATCCCATTTTTCAGATATTCGCCCTTTTCGCGCACCTGAGCGAGAAATTGCCCGTCACCGACGGTATCCAATACGGCATTGGCCGCGGCGCAAACGATTGGCGTACCGCCAAAAGTCGTTGCGTGCGTACCGGGCGTCAAAACATTCGAGCAGCTTTCGGCCGCCAGCACCGCACCGATGGGCATACCGCCGCCCAGACCCTTGGCCATGGTCACAACATCTGGCCGGATACCGTACTGCTGGAAGCAGAACAGGCTGCCTGTGCGACCGATACCGGTCTGCACCTCGTCAATGATAAGGAGCAAATCCTTTTCACGGCAAAGCGCCTCAAACTGTTTGACGAAATCCGCATCGAGCGGCAGCACGCCGCCCTCGCCCTGAATGAGCTCCATCATGACCGCGCAAGTCATATCGTCCACCTTTTTGCGGACAGAATCGAAATCGTTTGCTACCGCATAATCAAAGCCCTCGGTAAAGGGGAAAAAGTAGTTATGGAACCGATCCTGACCGGTCGCTTTGAGCGTGGTCACGGTGCGTCCGTGGAACGAATTGATAAGTGTTACGATTTTATAGCGCCCTTCGCCATACTTGTCATACGAATACTTACGTGCGAGTTTGATAGCGCCCTCGTTTGCCTCTGCGCCGGAGTTGGCAAAAAACACCTTGCCGTTCAGATGTGTCTTTTCCACCAGCTTTTTTGCCACCTGTACCATCGGTGCAGTGGTAAACAGGTTGGAGACATGCATCAGCTTATGCGCCTGCTCGGTAATCGCGTCAATTATTTTAGGGTTGTTATATCCCATGCAGTTGACGCCAATGCCGGAGGCCAAATCAATGTATTTCTTGCCTTCCACATCCCATACGGTCGCGCCCTCGCCATGATCGAGCGCAATCGGGAAACGGCCGTAGGTATTCATGACATACTTATTTTCCTCGGCCTTGAGTTCTTGATATGTCATTTGTTTCTCTTCCTTCTTACTGGAACATCGTGCCTACGCCCACCTTGGACAGCAATTCAATCAAAATCGAATGCTTGACACGGCCATCCTGAATATTCGCCTGGTCGACCCCCTTGCGAACCGCCTCCACACAGCAATCCACTTTGGGAATCATACCGCCTTTGATGACGCCGTCGCGCATCAGACGCGGCACCTCGGAAACCTTAAGGTTGGTCAGCAGCGTCGACTCGTCCTCCGGGTCAAGCATCAGGCCGCGCACATCGGTCAGCAGAATGAGCTTTTTTGCCCCCAACGCCACCGCAAGCTTACAGGCTGCGGTATCCGCATTGATGTTGTAATTTGTCTCGTCATCTATGCCCTGTGCTACGGTCGAAACGACCGGAATATACCCTTGCTCGAGCACGTCGATGACCGGCGCGGGATTGACGTCCACGATGTCTCCGACATAACCGTAATCCGTGCCGGTGCGGTCGGTCAAGCGCTTTGCCTGAAACATACCGCCATCCATGCCGCCCAAGCCGATGCCGCGGCCGCCCGCCTTCTCGAGCAACGTCACGAGGTCTTTATTGACCTTACCGCACAGCACCATCTGCACGATATCCATAGTCTCGCGGTCGGTATACCGCAGGCCGTTGACAAAACGGGACTCCTTGCCAATCTTTTTGAGCATTTCGGAAATCTCCGGTCCTCCGCCGTGCACCACGACGACCTTCACACCGACCAGATTGAGCAGCACAAGGTCATGGATAACCGCGTCCTTGAGTTCCTCATTAATCATGGCGTTGCCGCCATATTTCACGACTACGGTCTGACCATAATATTTCTGAATATACGGCAACGCTTCGACCAATATTTTGGCCTTTAACGCTGCATCAAGTTGTGTGTCCATGTTGTTTCTTCCCTTTATCTTCTGAATGGATTAGGTACGGTAATCGCCGTTGATTTTGACATAATCATAGGTCAAATCGCAGCCCCAAGCCGTCGCGCTTTCCTCGCCTTCATTGACATTGACTGCAATGACAACTTCCTTTTCGGACAGGATTTTCTTAGCGATATCCTCGTCAAAATCAACCGCTTCCCCTTTTTCGCAGACCGTAATACTGCCTGCAGCGGAAGAAAAGGCAACCGTGACGTATTCCGGACGGAACGGCGCCTTGGAGTAGCCCATCGCGCACAGCACGCGGCCCCAGTTGGCGTCTTCACCGAACATGGCGGCTTTCACCAGATTCGAGCCGACAACCGCCTTGGCCAGACGCTCCGCCGCCTCTTCCGAGCGCGAACCGCTCACCGTGCAGGTGACCAGCTTAGTCGCTCCCTCGCCGTCTGCTGCAATCTGGCGCGCCAGACGAGTATTCACTTCATTCAGCGCCTTGCAGAACACCTGATAGTCCTCATCCTGCCAGTCAATCAGTTCATTGCCGGCCATACCGTTAGCCAGCACAACGCACATGTCGTTGGTAGAGGTATCGCCGTCAACCGTGACGCGGTTATAGGTCTTGCGCACATTCTCCTGCAAGGCTTCCGCCAGCATCTCATGCGTGATTGCGCAGTCCGTTGTGATAAAGGACAGCATCGTGCCCATATTGGGATGAATCATGCCGCTGCCCTTGCAGATGCCACCGATGCGGCAGGTTTTTCCGCCGATGGTAAACTCGACCGCAGCAGTTTTAGTCCGGGTATCGGTCGTCATAATGGCAAGATTGGCCTTTTCCGAGCCACTCTCCTCCAACCGGATTTCGGGCAGATGTTCTTCGATGCACTCAACCGGCAAGCGCTGGCCAATGACGCCGGTAGACGCAACGACAATATCCTCTTCCTCCACGCCAAGCAGCTTAGATGCTGCCTTTGCCATACGGCGGGCATTCTCCATACCGTCCGGCGCGCAGGCATTGGCATTGCCCGCATTGGCGATAATTGCACGTGCCACGCCGTTTTCCAGATGCTCCATGGTCACATAAACCGGCGCAGCCTTAACACGATTCATCGTATACGTCGCCGCAGCGGTGCATTCGCACGCGCTGAAGATAATTGCAGTGTCATCATTTACGCGGCTGCCCTTGATACCGCAGCGAATGCTACCCGCTGTAAAGCCCTGTGCGGCGCACACGCCGCCCTCGATAATTTTCATTGTTTCATGTCTCCTTTACGCACAGCGTAGTCAGGATGATTACAGTGTCAGCCCGGTCGTTTCTTCGAGTCCGAGCATGATATTCATATTTTGCACCGCCGCGCCCGACGCACCCTTGCCGAGATTGTCAAACAATGCGGTCACGATGGTCTGCTGCTCGTGCCCGCACACAATCAGCCGCAGGCTGTCATGTCCGGCAAGCGTATTGGCATAGATTACCGGCGCATCGCCGCCGAGCGGCGCGACCGTCACCAGCTTCTGCCCTTCGTAATGCTCGCAAAGCACCTCGTGTACATGTGCAGCATCCAGCCCGGGCAGCATGACGGTTGTCGCCATGCCCTTATAGAAATCGCCCACCACCGGCACAAACACCGGCGGCTGCATCAACCCACACACATATTCCATTTCGGGCAGATGCTTATGATGCAAATTCAGACCGTAGATTCGCTCGGAATCATGACATACATCACGGTTTGCATCCTCGTATTCCGCAATCATCTTTTTCCCACCGCCGGAGTAACCGGTCAGAGACGAGCAGGTGAACGCAAAATCCGCAGGCACAACATCCCGTGCCACTAATGGATACACCGACGAGATAAACCCGCTCGCATGGCAGCCGGGGTTAGCAACCCGCTTGGAGTCCGCAATCGCCATGCGATGCGCTTTGGACAACTCAGCAAAGCCATAATCCCAATCTGGATTGGTGCGGTGTGCAGTCGAAGCGTCAATAACACGGGTGTTCTGATTGTCAATCAGGGAAACTGCTTCTTTTGCCGCAGCGTCCGGCAGGCACAAAAACACAATATCCGCCGCGTTCAAAAACTTGCGGCGCTCTTCCGTGTCCTTGCGCTTCTCTTCGTCAATCAGCAGCAGTTCGATATCATCCCGGCCGGAAAGTCGGTCGTAAATCTGTAGACCGGTCGTTCCCTCTTTGCCGTCAATGTATATTTTAGGCTTCATCGCCCTCTACCTCCGCGATGAAGTTTTCGATTTTGTCAATCTGGCGGGTAACCTCCTGCGGTGCCGGACCACCAATCACCTTTCTGCCGGCAACACAGGTACGCAGGTCAAGCGCGTCGTAAATATCGTCGCCAAACTTATCCGAAATCGCGGCAAAGTCGCGCATCGTCATGGTTTCGAGCGTTTCATCCGCCTTGATGCATTGATTGACCAACCGGCCGACCGTCTTATATGCATCGCGGAACGGCACGCCCTTCTTGGTCAGGTAATCCGCGCAGTCCGTAGCATTGATAAAGCCGCCGGACGCCGCCTTACGCATATTGTCGCGGCGCAGCGTCATGGTAGAGAACATGGGCGTGAATACCTCCAGACACTGCTTGACCGTGTCAATTGCACCGAACACGGCCTCCTTATCCTCCTGCATATCCTTGTTATACGCAAGCGGCAGACCCTTGAGCACGGTCAGCATGGTCGTCAGTGCGCCGTACACACGACCGGTCTTGCCACGGATAAGCTCACATACGTCCGGGTTCTTTTTCTGCGGCATGATGGACGAGCCGGTGGAATAGGCGTCATCCAACTCGACGAACTTGAACTCCCACGAGCACCACGAAATGATTTCTTCGGACAGACGCGACAGGTGCATCATCAGGATGGACAGCGCAGAGAGCAGTTCCACACAGTAATCGCGGTCAGAAACACCATCGAGCGAGTTATCGGTCAAGCGGACAAAGCCGAGCTGCTGCCGGACAAATTCACGGTCAATCGGATACGTGGTAGATGCCAGTGCACCCGAACCCAGCGGCATTTCATCCATGCGCTCCAGACAATCCTGCAAACGGCCGATATCGCGCTTGAGCATATTGGCATAAGCCATCATATAATGCGCAAACGTGGTCGGCTGCGCACGCTGCAAATGCGTATAACCCGGCATAACTGTATCCAGATTTTCGCGGCTCTTTTTGCACAATGCCTTCATAAAGGTGCAAATCATGGAAATGATCTCTTGAATTTCGCTCTTGACATACATACGCATGTCGAGCGCCACCTGATCGTTTCTCGAACGGCCCGTGTGCAGACGCTTGCCGGTATCGCCAATGCGCTCGGTCAGCAGCTGCTCAATATTCATGTGGATATCCTCGTAATCGAGCGAAAACTCCACCTTGCCATCCTCGATATCCTTTAAAATACCTTTGAGCCCTTCGACGATTTTTTCCGCCTCATGCTCTTCAATGATTCCCTGCTTGCCCAGCATCGTGGCATGTGCGATGGAGCCGGTAATGTCCTCTTTATATAACCGGCAGTCAAACAGGATAGACGAGTTGAAATCGTTTACCACCAAATCGGTTTCCTTCTGGAACCGACCTGCCCATAATTTTGCCATATTGCGTTACCTCACAAAACACCCGTAGGGCGGCACGTTCGGACATGCCGCCCCACGATTTTTTGAATTACTTTTCTACCGACGGGAAGTGCTTGCCGGTCTTCTTGTACAGGAGCTGATCGTTCAGCGCACGAACCTTGAGCGGCAGACCAAACAGGTTGATGAAGCCTGCGGAATCCGCCTGATCGTAGCAATCGTCCTCGTTAAAGGTGGCCATATCCTCGGAGTACAGGCTGTACGGCGAGGTGACGGATGCCGGGATAATATTGCCCTTGTACAGCTTGAGCTTGACGTCGCCGGTAACGGTCTCCTGCGTGGAGTCAACGAAAGCGGACAGTGCCTTGCGCAGCGGGGTGTACCACTGGCCGTTATAAACCAGCTCGCCGAATTTCATCGCAACCTGAGCCTTGTAGTGCGCAGTCTCCTTGTCGAGCGTGATCTCCTCGAGCTTCTGATGTGCCGCATACAGGACGGCACCGCCCGGCGTCTCGTATACACCGCGGCTCTTCATGCCGACCAGACGGTTCTCGACGATATCCAGAATACCAACACCGTTTTCGCCGCCGAGCTGATTGAGCTTTTCGATGATGGCAACAGAATCCATTTCCTCCCCGTCGACCGCAGTTGGAACACCCTTCTCAAAGTGGATGGTAACGTAGGTCGGCTTGTCGGGCGCCTGCTCCGGCGAAACGCCCAGCTCCAGAAAGCCCGGACGATTGATCGGCGCCTCATTGGACGGCAGCTCCAAGTCGAGGCCTTCGTGGCTCAGATGCCACAGGTTCTTATCCTTAGAATAATTGGTTTCCTTATTGATCTTAAGCGGGATATTGTGTGCTTCCGCGTAAGCAATCTCCTTCTCGCGGCTGTTCAGCTCCCAGAACCGCCACGGAGCGATGATATCCATCTGCGGCGCAAACGCATGGATCGCCAGCTCAAAGCGCACCTGATCGTTGCCCTTGCCGGTGCAGCCGTGGCAAATTGCATCCGCACCTTCCTTGAGCGCAATCTCAACAATACGCTTTGCAATAATCGGACGCGCAAACGAGGTACCCAACAGATACTGCTCATAAGTTGCGCCGGCCTTCATGGTCGGGATAATATAGTCGTCAACGAATTCCTTGGTCAAATCCTCAATGTACAGTTTGGATGCACCGGTCTTGAGCGCCTTCTCTTCCAGACCATCCAACTCGCCCGCCTGACCGACGTTACCGGAAACCGCGATAACCTCGCAGCCATAATGCTCCTTGAGCCACGGAATGAGCACCGAAGTATCCAAACCGCCCGAATATGCCAGAACCACTTTGTTATATTTCTTTTCCATATCTCTTGACCTCCATACCTGTCATTTTTTCGACTGTTTCATTATACTCCCTATACCATCGTTTGGCAAGAATAATTTATAAATATTTTATATAATGCATATTTATTCATTTTGTGTATTTTTGTTATCAAGAAATACTTGCACTTTTGCCAAAAAAGTACTATGATATCTATAAATGTACTGTGTCAAGACAGCTACACAGAATGAATAAAAGCGCACGGCTACCGCGCGCAAAGGGGCGTTTTCGCAATGACAGACAAAAATCTGACCATGTTGACCGACTTTTACGAATTCACCATGGCACATGGCTATTTTGAAAAAGGGATCGCGGATCGCCGCGCATATTTTGACATGTTTTTCCGCCGTGTACCGGATGGCGGCGGCTATGCCATCATGGCAGGCGTTGAACAGTTGATTGACTATTTCAACAATCTGCACTTTACCGAAGAAGATATCAAATATCTGCGCGGGCGCGGTTGCTTTTCCGAAGCATTTCTCCATTATCTCCGGCATTTCAAATTTCAATGTGACGTCTGGGCGGTTCCGGAAGGCACGCCTGTCTTCCCCGGCGAGCCGCTGGTCACCGTTGCAGGGCCGATGATTCAGGCACAGTTCGTGGAAACCATGGTACTGCTTACCATCAACCACCAGACCCTGATTGCTACCAAGGCCAACCGCATTACACGTGCAGCACAAGGCCGCACAGTGCTGGAGTTCGGCTCACGCCGCGCGCAAGGCTACGATGGCGCTATCTACGGTGCACGCGCCGCCTATATCGGCGGCTGTCAGGGCACGGCCTGCGTGCTTGCAGATCGCGATTTCAAGATTCCTGCCGGCGGCACAATGGCGCACTCGTGGGTGCAGATGTTTGACAGCGAATATGAGGCATTCAAAGCCTATGCAGATATCTATCCGGATAACTGCATTTTTCTGGTGGATACTTACAACGTCCTCAAATCCGGTGTGCCGAACGCACTGCGGGTCGCCCGCGAAATGGTCGAAGAAAAAGGCATCCGCCCGCGTGGCATCCGGCTGGACTCGGGTGATATTGCGTATCTTTCCATTGAAGCACGCAAAATGCTGGATGATGCCGGTTTCCCGGACATGCAGATCATGGCTTCCAACTCATTGGATGAGTATTTGGTACGCGATCTGCTGGTACAAGGTGCCCGTGTGGATTCTTTCGGCATTGGCGAGCGTCTGATCACCTCCAAATCCGAACCGGTATTCGGCGGTGTCTATAAATTGGCCGCAGTAGAAAACACTGAAGGCGAAATCATCCCAAAAATCAAGGTTTCAGAAAACGTGGAAAAAATCACCACGCCGCATTTCAAGCAGGTCTACCGTCTGTTTGACAACAAGACGGGCAAGGCGTTGGGTGATGTGCTGACCGTTTATGACGAGGTCATTGACAGCACCCAACCTTATACCCTGTTCCATCCGATTCATACTTGGAAGCAAAGAGTCGTCACCGATTATACGGTCCGTCCCCTGCGCGTGCAGCTTTTCAAAGCAGGACGCTGTGTATACACCAACCCGGACATCAAAACGATCCGCGATTATTGCCTGTCCGAAGTGGATACTCTGTGGGAGCAAATCAAGCGTTTCGAAAATCCGCAGACGTATTTTGTTGATCTTTCCAGAAAGCTTTGGGATTGCAAGCATTCTTTGCTGGAATCCTGCCGCATTTAAAACATCATATCAAAAAAGCGTCCGAAACAAAGTTCGGACGCTTTTTTTAGAACAAATTTACCACACCAATCACACTGTGCGATGCAATCAACATAATGATACCGGCGGTAATGACGCCCGCCAGAATGGACAGCAACGCCTTGGTTTTCGGCATTTTCAAAATGGTGGCAACCAGCGCGCCTGACCACGCGCCAGTACCGGGCAGCGGAACCGCAACAAACAGGAACAGACCAATCCGCGCATATTTCGTCACCTGATCGGTTTTGGAAAGCAGTTTCTGCTTATACGCTGTTGCAAACTTGGTCAGCGGCGGCAATGTGCAGACCCAGTCCAAAATCTTTTCGCCGAAAAACAGCAAAAACGGAATAGGAAGCATATTGCCCAGAATCGCCAAAGGTATCAACGTGGTTTCCGGCATGCCGACCGCAACACCCAGCGGCACTGCGCCGCGCAGCTCCACCAACGGCACCATGGAAATAATAACAACCGCAAGCTCACGTCCTGCGCCGAGCAACCAGTTGAACAAATCGGTAAACATCGTTCTTTCATCCTCCAAAATGAACAAATACTTGATTATAATACAGGAAATATCTTCATAACGCAAGGGCTTTTTGCAATAAAATGTTTGACACATCCCTTCTGCTGGGATATACTATGAATACATCGAAAATCGAGGTATCTGGAGGTGTCTCTATGCCGCGCAAAAAAAGCGATCCGGCCTTTGCGGGCAGCAATACCCTGCTTGTCCTCGCTCTGCTGGAGGATGAGGACAAATATGGCTACCAAATCATTCGTGAATTGGAATGTCGCTCGGATCAGACCTTTTCCATGAAGGAAGGCACCCTCTACCCCATTCTGCATGGACTGGAAGAGCGCGGCGAGGTGCGTTCTTACGAGCGTGCATCCGACGTTGGACGCCGGCGGCGGTACTATCAGTTGACCCGTCAAGGTGTAAAAACGCTGGCACGCTGCCGCCGCGAATGGGAATCCTTCTGCAAGCAATTCGGCAAGGTGGTCGGAGGTGAGGCATGTGTCCTCGGATGAACGCATCACCCGCTATCTTCATCAGGTATGCCGCCATCTGTTCTGGCCCCCTTACCGCGCGCGCGTGCGGCGCGAGCTGACCGATCACATCCTATCCCGCGTAGAGTATCTCGAAAACGAACGCGGCGATACGCACGACGAAGCTGTTTCTGCCGCCCTTATCGGGCTTGGCGACCCGGATGACTTAGGAGAAAGCCTGCGATATGCGCGTTTCCCCATCAGCTATCTATTTTGCCTGCTGCTGACCTTTCTGGTATGGGCAGCCATCGCCGGCTGTCTGGTCTATTTGATTTTGTTTTTCTTCTTTTAAAAGCGTTCTGCTACACACCTGTGATGCAGAACGCTTTTTATATCCGCTGCTCCCGAAACAGCATCCACAGACGAAACGCCGTCTGCACGACGCATGCCACCAGAATGATACCAAAAGAAATGGCACCTGCCTCACGAATAAACATGCCGCCATACTGCGCGAAAGCATCCATATCCCCCTGCACCAATGCAAGGATGGTATAATACAAATCACCGCCCGGAATCAACGGAACAAGCATGGGGACCAGCAAAGTAATGACCGGTGTTTTCATGAGACGCGCCATAATTTCCGCCAGCACTGCCGTTGCCAACGCCGCTGCAAAAAAGGCAAGCACGCGGTCACGATATACCTCCATGCCAAGCAGATAAAAAATCCAGTTTGCCGCACCGCCCAAGGTAATGGCAAGCAGCCGCCCGCCGGACATATGAAATAGCAGCCCAAATCCCAGTGCGCCGACCATGGCCATCAACACCTGCAATATCGTCTGCGTGTTCATCCCGCGCCTCCTAACTGCATCAGCACCAACGCACAGCCGGCAGCAATGGCAATCGCACGAAGCAGCGCCTCACACGCCCCCAGCAGACCGCTGATGGTATCGCCTACAATCATATCGCGCAACGAAGTTACCAATGCAATGCCCGGAATCAGCAGCATGATATTGCCGATGATGATGTAGTCCAGCCCTTGACCCAATCCAACCTGAACCGTAATCAATGCAGCCAGACACATCGCTGCGGCGCTGATTACCGTCAATACGATTGGCTGCAAGCTGATGCGCGCACCGATACGTCCTATCGCATACAACACCATGCTGCATAACATGGCAGCAATGCCATCCCGCCAAGAACCGCCGAAAAACACCGCAAAAGAGCCTGCAATTAGCAGATACGCCGCCGGCAGACGCCATTTTGCGCCATCCGGCATGTTGCGGATTTCCTCTATCCTCGCACGCAACGCATCCAGCGACAGTGGTTCGCGACAAACCGCGCGGGACAGTGCATTGACCGCCTCGATTCGCCGCATATCGGTTTCCCGCCTGAGGATGCGGCGGGTCTGCGTGAACACATCCCCCTCCGCTGTCTGCGCAGTCACCACCATGCTGGCTGTGATCGTCAGCACATCGGTACGGACAAAACCATAGGCGCGCGCCATCCGGCGAATGGTATCCTCCACGCGGGCCACTTCCGCCCCTGCGGTCAACAGCAGCTCACCTGCATCCAGTATGGCAAACAAAACCCGTTCCTGCTGCTGCATCTAACCTCATCCTTCCCGATGCATTCACGGACGTACACCGCCTTTATAGCAAGGGTGCAAACAGACGCAATACGCTTGCCACAATAGAGCGCAACCAGCGAATCCTGTGCAGCCATTCGTCCGTAATTTGACGGCTAACGTTGATGGTTTCCAAGATATCCTGTTTGACTGCACCAACCACCGAGCTGTTGTAAAAACAGGTCGCGCATTCAAAATGCAAAAAGAAGGAGCGAAAATCCATATTGATTGTGCCGACCACCGCAGTGGCATCATCAGATACAATGCTCTTTGCATGCAGAAATCCGGGACGGTATTCATAAATCTTCACCCCGGCGCGATGCAGCTGCTGGTAATACGAGCGGGTAATCATATAGACCAGCTTTTTATCCGGAATGCCCGGCGTCAGGATGCGCACATCTACACCGGATTGCGCTGCAATGGTCAGTGCCGTAATCATCTCGTTATCCAGCACCAAATAAGGCGTCGTAATATAAACATAATCGCGCGCGTTGTGAATGATTTGCAGATAAATGGATTCACCGATATTCAAATCATCCAATGGAGAATCCGCAAAGGATTGCACATAGCCATCCGGCGGCAATTTTGCAGTTGGCAGATAGGCATCCAGCGGCGGCACAATCTCCCCTGTCACATACTCCCACATTTGCAGGAAAAGCGAGGTCATGTTTGCCGTGCCTTCGCCGCGCAGCATGATGCCGGTATCCTTCCAATGACCAAAGCGAACCTTTTTATTGATATATTCATCCGCTAAATTGATGCCGCCCATATAGCCAACATTGCCGTCAATAATCATCATTTTGCGATGATTGCGGTAATTGAGATAGGTATTGAGCGTCGGGATGAACCGATTGAAACGAACTGCGCGAATGCCCAGCGACAGCAGGTACCGGTCATAATGCTGCGGCAGCGTGGCGATTGAGCCAACATCATCATAGATTACGCGCACATCCACCCCCTCCCGCACCTTCTGCTTGAGGATGTCGAGGATGGTATTCCACATGACGCCTTCTTCGATGATAAAATACTCAAAAAAGATAAATTTATGCGCCCGCTTGAGTTGTTCACACATGGACGCAAACATTTCTTCGCCTACACGGAAATAATGCGCTTCTGTATTCGTCCATGCAGGCATACCGTCCAAAGACGCAATATAGCGTGCGCGAGATGCATGGCGCGGATATCGCTGAGCCAGCTCTTCTGTTGCCGGCGTACGCATATAATCCTTAAAATCCGGCGGATTCGGCTCATATTTGTGCTGTGTACGCGCGCGATTGAGCGGCGTATTGCCCCAAAGCAGGTAGAACAGCCCGCCAAACAACGGCAAAAGCAAGATGACGATAATCCAGGTAATTTTATAAGTCGGATTATCATATTTACGGACCAGCCAGATCACAATAATGACGCTGAGCACCGTCAACGCATTCGGCATCCAGACCCATGTTTCACTCAGCCAGCCCAGTCCGTACATTACAACCAGAAGCTGCAATGCCAACAAAAAGCCGCCCACAACCCGACGGTCGCCCAACAGGCGGCCCACTAGTCTGCGCATAACCCGACTCCTTTCATCAAAAACTTTCACATATATCATGATAGCGCACCAAATTGTAAAAGTCAATGCACATGCATTGCCCTAAAATTAAATATGTGATAAGATAAAGTATACAAATTTCAAATTCTTTACCGGAGGACGATAGCAATGCCCCATACCCCTGTTCCTGCCGATGAACTGTCGGCCCGTCTTGACCGTTTACGCCATGCCATGGCGCAGCGCGACCCCGCATGGTCCATGATGATTCTGGACAATAAAATCGACCTTTATTATTTCACCGGCACAATGCAGGAAGGGGCGTTGGTCATCACCCCGGAGCAGGCAATCCTGTTTGTGCGGCGCTCTTATGACGGCGCACGGCAGGAATCTCTTTTCGATGATATCCGCCCGCTCGGCAGCTTCCGCGGCATTGCGGAGGCCTTTCCTGCCATTCCGGAAACGGTTTATGTGGCGTCGCGCACCATGACGCTGCAAAAGCTGACAATGCTGAACAAATACCTGCCCTTTACGCCCAAATCCGCAGACGCTGTGCTTGCTGAACTGCGCACCGTGAAAAGCGAATACGAGTTGGATTGTATGCGCGCGTCCGGCCGCCTGCACCAGCAAGTCATCGAGCAGATTGCGCCGGCTCTATTGCGTCCCGGCGTCAGCGAAGCACGGCTTTGCAGCGAGATCTGCACCGCCATGCTGGAGCGTGGCGCCATGGGTATCTCCCGCTTCAACCAACCGGCGGCGGAAGATGTGCTGGGTGTTGCCAGCTTCAGCGAAAACAGCTTGCGCGCCGCAGCGCTCGACAGCCCATCCGGCACGGTCGGCACTTGCATCGCCATGAAATCCATCGGCTCTTCCGAGCGCCGCCTGCACGAAGGCGATGTGGTATTGCTCGATATCCCCTGCGGCATGCATGGCTACCATACCGACAAGAGTATTACCTTTTATTTCGGAGAACTCAAGCGCCACCCGCAGGGCGACCTAATCCGCGCTGCACGCGAACAATGCGTTTTTCTGGAAAATGAAGCCGCTGCCATGATGCAGCCGGGTGCTGTTCCGGCGGAAATTTACGAAAAACTGCTCGCTTGTGTAGAACCCACTTTCCGTACCGGCTTTATGAATGCCTGCAAATTTCTCGGCCATTCCATCGGCCTGACGATGGATGAAACGCCGGTTTTGGCCAAGGGATTCACCTCCCCCCTTACTGTCGGTATGACACTTGCTGTCGAGCCCAAAATCGCACTGGACGGCATTGGTCTGGTCGGCTGTGAAAACACCTATGAAATCATGTCCCAAGGTCCTGCGCGTTCCCTGACGGGTGCGTGCGACACCACCTTTGAAATCATTGGCTAAATCCATCCTGTTTGAAAGGAGCATGCCCATGTACCCGTTTACACTTGTCACCGATTCCACCATTGACGAAACCGCTTCTTATTTCGCGCAAAACAATATCAAATATGTGCCGCTCTCGTTCACCATTGATAACCGCACCATTGAAGAGGACTGCGGCCAAACCGTCCCATTCCACCAGTTTTACGATTTGCTGCGGCAGGGCAAACAGTCTACCACCTCGCAAGGAAAACTTGATACGTTTCTGAGCATCTTCCGCGAAGCCTTGGATGCCGGGCAGGACGTACTGTATATCGGATTCTCGTCCGGCCTGTCCGGAACGTTTCACGCGGGCTGCATGGCACGCGACGAACTGACACCCCTCTACCCGGACAGAAAAATTTTCTGCGTGGACTCGCTTTCCGCCACGGGCGGCGAATATCTGTTGGTGGACAAGGCACGTGAAATGCGTGACAGCGGCTGCACCGCCGAGGTGACGGCTACCGCCATCGAGCAAATGCGCCTGCACGTCATTCATCTGGTCACTGTAGACGATTTGGGACATCTGCACCGGGGCGGGCGATTGAGCAAGACCTCCGCTGTTGTCGGCAGCCTGCTTGGAATCAAACCGCTCATCTGGGTGGATGATGAGGGCAAACTCAGCGTATGCGGCAAGGTGCGCGGACGGCAGAAAGCCTTGCAGTATCTGGCGGACCGAACCGTTCGCGAAATGTCCGACAAAAAGCAAACCGTCCGCATTTGTCATGGCGACTGTCCGGAGGATGCGCAAAAGCTATCTGATTTGCTGCAAAAAAGCGGTGTGCACTCGGATATCCGCTATATCGGCACCGTCATCGGTTCACATACCGGTCCCGGCGTGCTGACCACATTTTTCTTCGGCGGCGACCGCAAGCCGGAATAAGCATTTTGTCGTACCATCAAATTCTTATATTTTCTTTCGGCCGGCAACCCTACGCTGCCGGCCGTTTGCTATTTGACCTTAAATTTGCATATAAAATGCTCCCTCTATGTGAACTAGCAAAAAGCTGTCACCATACAGGGAGCATTATCTTATTCACGCTTCAGCGGCCTTTTTCTCATCCAGTTCGGATGATAAGTAAATCAAAATGCAATGGTCGCCATGACTTCGGAAACATCCGGTTTGCTCGAAATCAAACCCTCGTCGTACATCCAATCAATATTCTCCTGCCAGCAGGTTTCGCTCTGGCTGAGGAAGGGTGCATCCTCGGTTTCCATCAGCGGCAGCAGCGTCTGGCAGGACTGTTTTTCCACGTCCGGGTCAAGCGGGAAGTTAGATTCATCCTGATTGTCCAGCAGCACCTGCAGGACGGTATCCGTATCATTCTTGAAATCCGCAAAGCCCTTCTGGCAGGCGCGCAGGAATCCTGCCAGCACCTCCGGCTCATTTTCAATCATCTCATCGTTTGCCAGGAAAATACCTTCGTAATACTGCGGCACGCCATAATCATCCGGGAAGAAATAGTTGACCTCAAAACCTTCCTTCTCCATCTGCGGAACCTCATGGTTGACCAGACAGCCAATCGTCGCATCGACATTGCCCGTCACCATCGAGCTCATCAGGTCAAAGCCGACATCGACCATCTCCACACTCGAGGGGTCCTGCCCGCTGTTCTTCATGATGCTGTGCACCAGTGCTTCAGACAATTCGGTTCCCGCATAACCAATCGTCTTGCCGACCAAATCGTCAGGCTCGGTAATATCCTTTTCCTTGAGCGACAAGATGATGTTCAGCGGCGCCTGCACGACCGCCGCAATCGACTTGACCGGCACATCCTGCTCGACCCGCGCCTGAATGACATCCTGCTGATAGTACAGGCCGATATCTGCCTTGCCGGCGGCGACCATGCTCATCGCGTCGTTGACGCCCGCAGGCGGCTGGATGTTGACCGTCAAACCCTCCTCAGCGAAGTAACCGGCCTGCTCCGCCTGATACAGAAACGCATGCAATGCATTCGGATACCAATCGAGGACGACCGTCAACTCACGCAGGTCGCTGTTTGTATTCTCTGTATTGTCCGCATTGCTTCCGGCTGTCTGGCCTCCCGCACAGCCGCTGAGCAGCAGCGCGCAAGCCGCAAATGCGGCAAAAATTCTCTTTTTCATCTATGTTCCGTTCCTTTCTGTTGTATCTCTGTTATAAACTGCCGCGCCATGTGACGACTTTTTTCTCAATCCACGACACAATCGCTACTGCCACCATCGCCACGACGCTGAGCAGCACAATGGGTGCGAATACACCCGCGCCGTCCAACTGCGTCATCATGCGGCGGCTGAAATAGCCCAGTCCCGCCTGTGCACCCAGCCACTCCCCGATTGCTGCGCCGATAATGGACAGCGGAATGGCCATTTTGATAGCCGAAAAGAAATATGGCAGCGCAGCAGGTAGCTTGAGTTTGAGAAATATCTCGCGCTTCCCGGCCCCAAAAGTTTTGAGCATATCAATCATGTCCGTACTGGCCGAGCGGAAGCCGTCAAACACCGTAATGGCAATCGGGAAAAATGTAATCAGCACAGTGACCAGCACCTTGCTCCAAATCGTGTAGCCAAACCACAGCACAAAGAGCGGCGCAAGCGCCGTCGTCGGGATAGTCTGTGAAGCAACAATCAAAGGATAAAGCATTTTCTCCGCGACCGGACTGGCATCCATCCACACGGCAAGCAGCAGGCCAAGGACAATCGAAATTGCAAGGCCAATGCCCGTGCACAGCAGCGTTGCAGGCAGGTGTGCGGTCAACAGCGGACCGCGCAGCTCCCACATGCGCACCAGAATCTGTGTCGGTGACGGCAGGATATAGGCCGCGTCCATGCCCATTGCGCCCGCTTGCCACAGGACAAGCAGCACAAACAGGAACAGCAGCGCGGGCAGGTTGGCGTTTTTCCTCATGCCGTCACCTCCCGCCGCAGCAGGTCGATGAGCTGCTCACGCAGCGCAAGCATTTTCGGTTCGGTCAGACATGCGCGCGTGCGCGGATAAGGCGCAGGTACCTCAAAGGACACCAGACGGCGAATCGGTGTCTCCTCCACCACCAGCACGCGGCTGGACAGAAAAATTGCTTCCTCCACGTCATGCGTGATGAACAGCACGGTCTTATGGTCGCTCTCCCATTGGTCCAGCAGCCACTCCTGCATGTTGATACGGGTGAGGAAATCCAGCGCGGAAAACGGCTCGTCCAGCAGCAGTAAATCCGAACCGGTCAGCAGCGTGCGCGCAAAAGCCGCGCGCTGCCGCATACCGCCGGAAAGCTCGTCCGGGCGCTTGTCGCCCCAACCGGACAAACCCACGTGTGCGAGCGTCTCGTCCGCACGCTGTACCATTTCTGCGCGGCTGATGCCGCCGCGAATCTCCATGGGCAGGCACAGGTTATCCCGCACGCTGCGCCACGGGAACAGCAAATCGCGCTGCGGCATATAGCCGCAGTAGCCACGCCGTCCATCAATCTTCTCCCCGCCGACCAGAATTTCCCCTGACTTTTTCGATAGAAGCTGATTGGTCAGACGGAAAATCGTAGACTTGCCGCAGCCCGACGGGCCGATGACCGACACGAACTCCCCCGGTGCGATATGAAACGACAGGCCGTCGATGATGTTGAAATCCTCACTGTCATATTGGAATACGACGTTTTGAAACTCGAGCATGCCTTACATCGCCTCGTTCCACGCCATATCCCAGAACATCGCCTCATAGCGCGAGCAATCGACAAAAATATCGGTCAGCCGCTGGAGCTGCGCCTCGGTGTAATCCGCGCTCAGGCGCTCCATGAGTGCAATCAGGCGCTGATTTTCCGCAGCGTAGCTTTCGCTCGCATAGCCGCGCACCCATTCGCCATAGAAATCGTGGTTTTCAGCATCAGGATAGTTTTGGACAATCCACTTTGCGATGTACTCATAGCTAATCGCACACGACAGCACGGCCGCCATAATCTCGGCCGGGCCTTCCTCAGCCGCGACTGCGCGCATATAAGCGGTGTAGGACTGGTTGCTCAGCGAAGGTTTAACGGACTCTGCCTGTGCCTCTGTGATGCCAAGCCGCGCCATATAGCCGCGATGGATTTCCATTTCGCCGTTTAAGATGCTGGCCACATAGGATGCGTAGGTGCGCATGATTTCAGGCTCTCGGGACTTGACCACACCCTGCGCGAATACCTTAGCGTAATCGAACAGATATAGGTAGTCCTGCAACAGATAGAAACGGAATTTGTTTACAGCAAGGCTGCCGTCTGCAATGCCCCGTACAAAGGGATGGGTGAGATAACCCGCCCATATTTCTCGGGACGCGTCAAGCAGTCTCTCGGTTGTTTGGTTGTTTTTCAAGGTGGTACCCCCAATGAATGACTTGGACTGACGGCAGTTTACCGGCAGCACTTGTTGTGTTTTTTACTTAAATCAATTGAATTGGATGTGCGTTTGCCAGATTATCAGCAGTCAGTAAGCTGACCGCGTCAATCAGGCGTGTGCGAAAGGAAGCGGTGCCCTCCATCTCTTTACGCACGCGCACCTGCGCTTGTTCTCCGCAATGATTCATCACCTCCGCCGCCGCCACAGCGGCCTCAAATAGCATATTTGGATTCGCGCCGCAGTACAGTGCGGTCAGCGACGTGAGCATGCATCCGGCACCGGTAATCCGGCCCATCAGCTCACTGCCGCCCCGCAGCACCGCAGTGCGTTGTCCATCGGTTATCAGGTCGAGCACGCCGGTCAGCATGACGACCGCGCCGGTCTGCCGGCTGAACTGACGCAGCCACGCAGCAGATTC
>NZ_CALWUQ010000033.1 GCF_944384695.1 uncultured Agathobaculum sp.
AAAGGCAGGCAAGGCAACCCTTTTCGGGCTGCCCTGCCTGTCTTTTTTTCTTTGGCCTATTTTGCAACAGGCCCATTTGACTATTCCAGACGACGGTGCTATTGTTCAGGCTGTTCCGTTTTTTCTGAGCTGGTCCTTGATGCATTGACAGGCCAGTTCTAAATGCACGCGGTTGATGCGGTCCGCCTCCGCCGTATCCCCATGCACCAGCGCATGGATGATGCTGCGATGCTCTTGGAGCGAATCGTCGAACCGGGTGCGGTCGGACAGGGAAAACACGCGGAACTGCTGGTTCATCGAGCGCACACGCGCATAGGTGGAGTTGACCAGACTATTGTCTCCCAATGCCACGATTGCATTGTGCAGCTCCTCATCCGCGCGGGTGTATTGCTCCAGATTGTCTTCGGCATGGCTTCGCTCCAGCACTTGCAGAATGTCGTACAACTGCTGCTTGCGCTCGGGCGTCATGTTGTTCTGGCTTCTGGAAATGCTGTAGCTTTCCAGCATCACACGCATGTCAAAAATTTCATCAATATCCTGACAGGTGAATTCTTTGACATAGGTGCCCTTATTGGGAGCGGTCAACAGCAACCCGTCCGACACCAAACGGCGCAATGCTTCCCGCACCGGACTGCGGCTGACGCCGAGCGCCTCCGACAGCTCAATTTCCTGCAATCGGGCACCCGGCGCAAAACGCCCTTCACAAATGTCCTTCCGTAGGATAGTATAGACTTGATCTCCCATCGTCTGAATGGGTCTCTTTGCGGCCATAATTCTGCCTCCTGACTGCATTCGGACTTCTACTTCCATCTTAGCAGTTTTTCAATATTTTGGCAAGACGTTCCTGATTTTTTGCAAACGGATTGCAAAATCCACGCAAAATCCGCTGCAATCGGCTCTGTCTGCTTACTGAAAAGGAAAGGGTGAGAAAATGAATATGAGAAAAGACGCGGCGCAAATCATGCAGGCGTCGCTCCACGCGGTTTTACCGGATGCCGCTGTGCGCCGCGCGCTCCGCGGGTTCCAGCAGCCGGAGGGCCGACTGGTCATGGTTGCGCTTGGCAAAGCGGCATGGCAAATGGCGCACGCGGCAAGCGAGGCACTCGGCGCGGCCATCCACGAAGGCGTTGTGATTACCAAATACGGGCATGATATGGGGCCAATCCCCCGCACCGCCGTCTGGCAGGCCGGACATCCGATTCCGGACCAAAATTCCTTTGACGCCACCACAAAGGCCATCGCACTCGTCCAGCCGCTTGGGCGACAGGATACGGTTTTGCTGCTGATTTCCGGCGGCGGCTCCGCCCTGTTCGAGAAACCGCTTTGCCCGTCGGACGATTTAACCGATATGACCGACCAGCTTATGCGCTGCGGCGCAAATATTGTGGAAATCAACACCCTGCGCAAGCGTGTCTCCGCCGTCAAGGGCGGACGGTTTGCGCAGCTCTGCGCGCCGGCGCATGTGTTTTCCATTGTCCTGTCCGATATTGTGGGCGACCCGCTGGATATGATTGCCTCCGGCCCCGCCTATCCCGACCAGTCCACGACCGAACAGGCCATGGCCATTGTGCGCAAATACGACCTGCATCTCAGTCCGGCCATCCTTTCATTGCTCCAACAGCCGACACCGCACACGCTGGACAATGTGGAAACCCACATCACCGGCTCGGTGCGCGAATTGTGCACCGCCGCTGCGGCACAGTGCCGCGCGCTGGGCTATGACCCAATGATTCTGACCGACAGCCTCAGCTGCGAAGCGCGCGAGGCCGGCAGCTTTTTCGCGGCCGTGGCGCAATATCACGCGCGCGCATGTGAAACGCCCCGCGCGTTTATCGCAGGCGGCGAAACCGTTGTGCACATCACCGGCACGGGCAAAGGGGGCCGCAATCAGGAGCTGGCGCTCTCTGCGGCGCGCGGTCTGGCCGGTCTCCCCAATGCCGTTCTGTTCTCCGTCGGCTCGGATGGGACAGACGGCCCCACCGATGCCGCAGGCGGTATCGTGGATGGCTGTACGCTCGACGCGCTACAGCAGCAAGGGCTTCAAATCGAACAAATTTTGCAGCAAAACGGCGCTTACACCGCCCTTGACCGGGTCGGCGGTCTGATTCGTACAGGGCCGACCGGTACCAACGTCAACGATGTCACCGTCCTGCTGCTGCGTCCTCACCCATAATACGGAAAGAAAAACGGTACTTTCTTCATGAAAGCGCCGTTTTTCTTTGCTGTTTATCGGTCTATCCCGCCGAGTGGTTACGCTGCATCCGCCGCGGCCTTTTTGGAAAAACGAACCAGACCGGTGCGGTCCAATGCAATCATCAGGGCCGGAATAAATACCAACTGCAAAATGATACCGGGAACCGCGGTCAGCAGCGCGCCGCTCAGGAACAGCTCCCAAGTAAACGCCTGACCGCCCAGACCCAGCAGAATAATCTCCGCCACGCCCCATACGACGCGGCCCACTACCATTGCAATCAGCAGCGAACGGTAAAGCGCAACGATGCACTTCCAGCGCGAGTGCGCATACAGCGCACCGACCACCAGACCGTAGGTTGCCAGTTCAAACGACATTGCAATGCCGGTCGGGTAAATCGGCGGCATGCCAAACAGCACATAACGCAGCAGCGGCAGAATAAAACCGATGATTGCGCCATATTGCCAGCCGCAAATCAAACCGCAGATGAGCACCGGTATATGCATCGGCAGCAGCATGCTCCCGATTTGCGGAATCTGTCCGGTAAAGAACGGAAGAATCAAGCCCAGCGCCAGAAACAATGCAGCCAGAACCAGATTATGAATGGATTTTTGCATGATAAAAACGCTCCTTTAAAAGTCTTTCCGCGCCGTTTCTTCTGAAACAGCATAGCCTTCATGGCTTTTTTCAGGAGGTGCCGGGGAATAAACGCCGCCTTCCTGACGGCAGGATTCATTTATATACAAAGCGAATCGGACGATTCGCAGAAAAACGAGCTGGTATCCATCACCATCGGATGATATGAAAGCGGGTCGCACGCGGCATGATACCGCTTTTCCATCGGTATCCAAACGCGCGCGAACGTCTCAAAATATGCGCCCTCCCGCGCTTGCAGCCGCGTTTTCTGTTCCTGCTCCGAGCAGGTGAGGAAAATCCGCATATCGTAAGCGCCGGCCAGCTTCGGATGCAGGGCATAGCTGCCCTCCACCACGCTGAGCGGGGCAGGCCCCACAGCCTCCGGTTCGCCCAATCGCTGTGCCGCGCAGTCAAATATGCGCTGATATACGGTTGCGCCCGCCTGTGCCGGCTGCACGACCTCCGTCCACAGCCGCTCCAAATCCATATTACCGGCAGGAATCTGCTGCCAGTCCGCCGAACGTCTCGCAATCGGCAGATAGTAATGGTCGGTATGGAACACCCGGCACGGAAAAAGCGCCTGCAACAGCGCGGCCAGCTGTGTTTTTCCGCTGCCGCAGCGACCGTCAATGGCGATAAGCAACGGACGCTTTTGGTGCAGTTGCTGCGCAATCCGCAGCAAGAGCGGAAAATACCCTGCATATTCCCGCCGTATCAGTCGGTAGTGCGGCTGATACGCCGCACGAAACCGCGCGCTGTGACGGACGGGAGTGCAGAAATCCCATGCTGTTTCCGACAGCCACCGGCGCAGCGCAGGTTCCTTTTCACGCAGTCGCTCCAAGCGCTGCCGCAACAGCTCCGGGCTCCCCCGGCAACGCAGCGTGGTTTGCTGCATCAATCCCGCCAATAGATGCGCAGCCTCCGGACAGAATGCGCCGGAACGCAGCGGGAACCGGCACAGGCCGCCGCCAATGCTTTCCGGGCCGTCCGGTGAAACCGTTTGCGGCACCGTTTTCCATTCCTCCGCGATGCCCTGCGTCAGCACCTCGAGATGGTCGCCCAGATGTCTCGGCCCAAACGCATTTTGATAGAGCAGCTTGACGCAATCCTGCGTCTCCATCAGCGGATACCGCGCGCGATGCGCATGCAGCAGCGCCTTGTACTCCTCGCCGCTCATTCCGCGACTGCCTGCAACACGACCTGCACCGCACGGCGCAGATACTCTTCCAAACGGCAATCCTCGGTTCCCGCCACATAGATACCGCAGTTGGAGGACGGAATCAAAATTTTCTTTGCGTCCGCACCCGAAATGGCGGTCGCCATTTTGGGAGAGACCTCACCCAGAATCCCGTTAGCCATCACCACGCCGATTGGCCCCAGAATCACATCCGCGCGCGCGGCATTGAACACAACGGCATTTTCCCCCGTTGCGCCATGACCGGCGCCCGCCTTCAGCATCGCATTGGTCGCCAGCACATTGGTGCCGACGCCAATCAACTCGCAATTTTCCGGCAGGCACGGGCGCAGCTGCTTTACCAGCTGGCTGCCGATGCCGCCGCCCTGTCCGTCAACCACCAGAATCCGACAGACGTTTGACTGTTTCCTCATTTTCCAAAAGCCCCTCAACAGGCTGCTACCAATACAGCCGATATGTTGATATTATTATAGCATATTCCGGCACAAAAAGGAAGCGATGCTACGCCATTCTCCGTGAAAAACCGGCTTTTTCCTAAAAATGGGGATACAAAACGCGGTGCGCCGTTTCATGCGCACCGCGTTTACCAGTATCTGTTTTTTTGTGCTGCCCGGGACGCATTTACCGGCTCAAAGCGCCGATTGCAATATTCACGCCCAGACAGACTGCCGCCCCGACCGCGCAGAACACGGCACGCCGCCGGCATGCTTTCGCCTTGGGATCGGCCTGCTTATCCTCGCCTTCGGCACGGCCGCAGATCATGCCATATCGCATCTGCTGGAAAACCGTCAGCGCCGCCAGCACCACAAACGCGAGCAGCAGCGCGCGCTGCACCACCTGCATATCAGTGAATCAGGTTGAGCACGAGCGCGGCGATGACAAACACAACGCCAACCACCGAGGTCAGGCGGGCAAACACCTTATCCGCGGCCGTAGCCTTGCCTGCACCGAAAAAGGTTTCCGCGCCGCCGGAAATCGCGCCCAGACCCTGCTGTGCGCCGCTCTGCAGCAGAACCACAACAATCAGGAACAGGCTGGCAACGATCATGATGATCGAAAGAGCAATTTGTGCGGTAGTCATAATTACGATTCCTCCACTGTTTTTTCATTCCGTTATCGTGCCAAAACATGGCACGCCATATTTGCGTACATGATACTATAGCACAATAAATGCGAAATTTCAAGTGTTTTTTCGCAGAATCGGCTGCAAAATATTCTTCAGCGGTGCACCCATACGGTTTGTGTATATCTTGCGTGCCTCCAAATCAACAACCGCAAAGTGTATGGACGACCAGCCGTATTTGCCGTTTTCAAACTGCCGCTCCGCGCTCAACCGGCGCACTTTTTTCTGGATATCGCGCTCCACCTGCTGGGTTGCCACAATAAACGATAAGATGGAAAAGCCGTGCGCGGCATTGGGCTGCACCAGCGTCTGCTCCGCCCGCTTGGCATAGTCCCACCAGTCCGCCAGCGCCGCCGTATTCAGCACAGGCTCGGCAAACAGCAGACGGTACTCATGCGCATGGCTGGACGCGCCCATCGGCATCATCCCCAGCAGTTTTTTCTCGGTGGTCACATCAAACCGGCTGTACAGCGCCGCCACACGTCCGGCAACTTCGGCATTCTGTTCGGAAACAAACGCCGGGTCCAGTCCTTTCATAAACCGGTCTCGCAAACCGATAAATTCGGCTGAAAAATCCATTCTACGCCTCCCGCTTACAAATCCGCCGGATACTCACCCTGCCGGGTCATCTCCGCAATGGCGGCGCATACAGTCGGCTTATCCTCCCGATAGGTAACGCCGAACCAGCGCGCCGTGGTGGTCAGCACCTTGGCAGTCGCGCGGCCCGCCTGAATCAGCTCATCCACCGCAAACGGCAGATAATATTCGCCCTTCATCGGGTTCTGCGGCAGCCTTTCCGCAAAGAAACGGCGCAGCCCCTCCTCCAGCGTAGGCAGGAACGACGGCGTAAAGCCCCACAGATTGAGCGAAACCGGCGTACCCACCGGGATTTCGCCTGCCGGCGCGTCGCCGTCCGCCGCATAGACAATCCGTCCGTCCGGCGCACACGAAATCGCAGTGCGCTCAATAATGCCGGTCAGCAGACCGGTTTCATCCGTCGTGCACACCCCGCGCGACACGGTGCCGTTTTCGGTCAGGGTATTCTCCACCTGATAGCCGACCATGCAGTACCGGTATTTTTCATCGTCCTGCGCGACCGACAGGAAATCATACATTTTCCGGAATGCGTCCGCACCATAAAAATCGTCCGCATTGATGACCGCAATCGGCGCGCCCGCGGTCAGCTCACCGGCACACCAGACAGCATGCGCCGTGCCGAGCGGCTTTTCCCGTCCCTCGGGTGCATGCAGGCCTTCGGGCAGCTTATCCATCGTCTGATAGGCATAGTCCACCTGCATGAAGCGGCGCGCCTTACGTCCGATGGCCTGCTCAAACGCCTCGTGCAGCTCGGGCCGGATGATGAACACAACCCGCTCGAAACCCGCGCGGTGCGCGTCATAAATCGAATAATCCAGAATGATCTGCCCGTTCGGACCGACCGGGTCAATCTGTTTGAGTCCGCCGTAACGCGAGCCCATGCCCGCGGCCATAATCACCAAAACCGGCTTTGCCATTGCGCACTTCTCCTTCTCCACAGCGGACGCACCGCCTGATACATTTTTATCCAGTCTTTTATCTCGTAAAACAGGCGTTTTCCCATGTTTAATCTCTCGCCCTGTCTGGAATACTTCATTATTATACAAGACCATATCATAAAACACAAGATGTTTGCGGCACACGCGCTCTTTTTTGTCGAAAAGCATGAAAATCTCACCACAATGCGCCCAACGATTGCAAAACGGTTGGAAAACTGCTAAAATGGTGCTGTTAAAAAAATATCAGAGTGAAAAAACGCTATGACACAGAGAGGAATATGTTTCGATGCGTAAAACCAAAATTATTTGTACGCTCGGCCCTGCGACCGACGCGGTTCTTCCCGAAATGATCAAGGCTGGCATGAATGTCGCCCGCATGAATTTCAGCCACGGCTCCCACGAGGAGCACAAGGCCCGCATGGACGCAGTCAAGGCGGCGCGCGAAGCACTGGGTCTGCCGGTCGGCATCATGCTCGATACCAAAGGTCCGGAAATCCGCACCAAGACGTATAAGGACGGCAAGATTGAAATCGTGGAGGGGCAGGAATTCACCCTGACCACCCGTGATATTGAGGGCGATAACACCATCGTCTCCATCACCTACGAGGGTCTGCCGGAGGATGTGCAGCCCGGCACCCGCATCCTGATCGACGACGGTCTGGTTGCCTTTGAAGTCATCGAGGTCAAGGACGGCACGGACATCGTCTGCCGCGCGCTCAACGGCGGCCCGCTCTCCAACCGCAAGTCCATCAACGTCCCCGGCATCAAGCTGAACATGCAGTTCGTGTCCGACAAGGACCGTGCGGATATCGAGTTTGGTCTGGAGCAGGGCATCGACTTTATCGCCGCTTCTTTCACCCGTTCCGCACAGGACGTGCGCGACATCAAGGCAATCCTCAAGGCGCACGGCAAGGAAGACGTGGAAATCATCTGCAAAATCGAAAACATGGAAGGCGTCAACAACATTCAGGAAATCCTCGACGAAGCCAACGGCGTTATGGTTGCCCGCGGCGACCTCGGCGTTGAGGTTCCGTTTGAAGTGCTGCCGGAAATTCAGAAGAACATCATCAAGACCTGCATCTCCCGCGGCAAGCGCGTCGTCACCGCGACCCAGATGCTCGAGAGCATGGCTAAGAACCCGCGTCCGACCCGTGCGGAGGTTTCCGACGTTGCCAACGCGGTTTACGACGGCACCAGCGCCATCATGCTGTCCGGCGAGACCTCGGTCGGCAAGTATCCGGTCGAGACCGTCAAGACCATGAGCATGATTGCGGAAAATGCAGAAAAGACCATCCACTATGACCGCCGCCGCGCGACCCGTCTGGAATTCCAGAATATGAACGTCTCCGGCGACCTCAAGACGCTGGCCATTTCGCACGCGACCTGCTCCACCACCGCCGATTTGGGCGCAAAGTGCATTGTTGCGTTCACCGAGTCCGGCTCGACCGCACGTGCGGTATCGACCTATCGTCCCGGCGCGCCGATCATCGCGGCAACCCCGAACGAAAAGACCTACCACCGTCTGAGCATGTCCTGGGGCGTTACGCCTGTGATGGTTCCCAAGCGTCCTACCTCGGGCACCGAGCTGTATGACCTGTCCGAGCAGGCTGCCATTGCCGCGATAGATCTGCGCGTAGGCGATATCATCACCATCACCGCCGGTATGCCGGTCGGTCACGTCAACTACACCAACACGCTGCGCGTGCATCAGCTGACTGAGCGCTCGTTCGCGCAGCTCGTACAGGATTGATAGTATGTCTCTCAAACGCTTCCAGCGCCGGCTCATCCGCGTGCTGACCGTTCTGGTCGTTTTGTCCATCGTTTTCTGTCTTGGCCTGTATGCCTACCGCTCGTTTTTCGGCTATACCTATGACGGCTCACTGTTTGGACAGGATTTGGCTGCCGGCGTCAAGGCGGATGAAAACATCACCAATATTGCGTTGTTTGGTCTGGATACCCGCGAGGGCGATACCCAAAGCCATTCGGACTGCATGATGATCGTTACCGTGGACAATACGCGCAGCAAAATCAAGCTCATCAGCTTGATGCGCGATTCGCTCGTCGATATCGACGGGCATGGCGAGAATAAGCTCAACGCCGCCTATTTCCTCGGCGGACCGAGCCTTGCCATCCGCACCATCAACGAGAATTTCGGCACGGACATCACCGAATACATTGCGGTGAATTTTGAGCAGCTGGTCGAAATCATCGACGCGCTGGGCGGCGTAGAGATCAATGTGGAAACCACGGCGGAGCTGCTGGAGCTGAACCGTGTCATCCGGGATTACGGCATTGAGCAGGGCAAGGAATTTGCCGGCGTGGAACAGACCGGCCTGCAAACGCTGGACGGCGTACAGGCGCTGTGCTACGGCCGTATCCGCAAAGGCGGCACGGGCGACGACTGGGCGCGTGTGGAACGCCAGAGCATCGTGCTGGAAGCCATGTTCACCAAAGTGCAGTCGATGGGCGCAAGCGAACTGATCGGTCTGATGCAAAAGCTCGTCCCCTATGTGACGACCTCGCTCTCTCCGACCGAGATTGCGCCGCTGATTGTCGGTGCTGTGCAGGATGGCGTGCCCACGCTGGAGCATACCCGTGTCCCGCTGGACGGCGAATGGAACTATTACGGCTCTTCCAGCGAATACATCCTATATGATTTGGACGTGGCCGCGGACCACATCCATGAGTACATATATAATGATGTATTCCCCGGCGACACCGCTTCCACGTCCTCCACCGATTCCGACAGCAGCACGGATACGTATAACGAGCCGCTGGGCGGCGTCGATTACGACGAGCCGCCGACGGCCCCGGCCACCACGGACGATACCTCCTCTTCGGACAGCGCCGTTGATCCCGCTTCCCTCGCGGAAGAGGGCGGACGCTATGACCCGGCAACAGGGGACTATTATGACTCCGATGGGGACCGTTATTATCTGGACGAATCCGGCAACCGGGTGTATTATTAAATCAATATGATCCGTACAGGGGGTATGATACCACGATCATACCCCCTTATTGATGACTGACACAGAAAGAGGAAAGCAACAGTATGTATGTCAAACGTGTTCTTCCCAATGGGGTGCGCCTGATTTCGGAAAAGCTGGATACCGTGCGGACGGCATCCGTCGGCATCTGGGTGGGCAACGGCAGCCGGTACGAGCCTGCCGCATTGAACGGTATTTCACATTTCATCGAGCATATGATTTTCAAGGGGACGGAAAAACGCTCTGCCCAGCATATCGCCATCGCCATCGACGCGCTGGGCGGACAGGCCAACGCCTTTACCGACAAGGAGTGCACCTGCTATTATATGAAGGTGCTGGACAAGCGCCTCAAAACCGGCATCTCCATTCTGGCGGATATGTTTATGAATTCCCGCTTTGCGCAGGAGGATATCGACCTGGAGCGCGGCGTCGTGCTGGAGGAAATCGACATGTACGAGGACTCTCCCGAAGACGTTGCCATTGACAAGTTGTTTGAGAAATGCTATGACGGCTCGGCGCTGGGCCGCCCCATTCTGGGCACGGCGGAAACCCTGCAAACCATCAACTCCGAAGCGATGCACGATTATATGAACCGCTACTATCGCCCTGCGGATACGGTCGTCGCTGTTTCCGGCCACTTCACCGAGGACGATTTGGATTATATTGCCGAACTGTTTTCTCACATGGAAGGCGAAGACCGCAACCAGATTGCCCCCGCCGTCTACCAGCCCAGCCTGATGCTGCGTGAAAAGGATATCGAGCAGAACCACCTGTGCCTGTCTTTCCCCGGCGTCTCTCTGCTGTCCGAGGAACGCTTTGCGATGAACCTGCTCAGCTCCATCCTCGGCGGCGGCATGTCCTCGCGCCTGTTCCAAGGGGTGCGCGAGCAGAACGGCCTGTGCTACTCCATCTATACTTTCACCACGCCGCATCTGGACACCGGCCTACTGTCGATTTACATCGGGCTCGGTGCGGAAACCGAGCACAAGGCGCTCGAACTGATTGTGCGTGAGCTGCATCGGTTCTGTGAGGACGGCCCCACCCCCGACGAGCTTTCACGCTGCCGGGAACAGGTCAAAACCACGCTGCTGATGGGGCTGGAAAGCACCGGCACGCGCATGATGACCATTGGCCGCAGCGAGCTGCTGCGCGGACAGGTCGCGGCGGTCGAGCAGGTGCTCGCCGCTTACGATAAGGTCACCGCGGAGGATTTGCTTCAGCTGGCGCGCCGCGTATTTGATTTTGAACAGGTTTCGCTTGCTGTGGTCGGTCAGCCCGACCGTGCCGAAACCTATCGCGCATTGCTGCAATAAAGCTCGGCGCACCGATAAAATGCCCCCGATATAGGCTTGTTTCCTATATCGGGGGCATTTTCCGCTTCTTATGCGATGGCGCCGACCGCTATTGCTCAATTTGCATGGTAGCCATCTGCTCTTTTGTAATGCCGTTTCGTTTTCCGTAATTTGTCCAATAGCTGGTGGACGCGCGGAGGAACATCCGCTTGGAAATCGGCATGGTGACCTTCCATGTCTGCGCCTTGCCCGCAACTATGGCGGCGGCCAGCTTTTTCATCTTGGCGCGGACAAACACCCGAAAGGGCGTGGCCAAAATGGCCTCCCCGCTTCCGATTTCCAGAACCGAGCCAAAGGGATAGCCGTTTTCCCTGCAATACAGGCGCAGCATTTGCACGGCAATATCATTCTGCTCCGGCTCCATAAAGCCGCAGTTAATCAAAACCGATATGCGCGGCTTGTGCTCAGGCGCGTTTTGCTCCAATGTCTTGAGAAAATGCATGAGCGTGACGGGTAATCCATCCGCGTAAAGCGGAAAAACCAGCAAAACATCGGAAAAGCCCTCCATTGCCCGGCAAAGCTCGCTATGGTTGTTTTTGGTGACTGCAAAATATGCCGTCTCAGCCGGACACACTGAAGCAAACATCGCGGCATATTGTTTGGAGTTGGATTTGGGCGCCCGCGGGCTTGCGTTCAACAGCATGATTTTCCCCATGCCAGCACCTCCTCCCGCACAGTTTGCTCCACTTCCTGCTCCGACGCGAACACCACGCGCCAGTCCGTGAAATTCATATTGTTGGCATTGCGTGCCACCAGCCGCCGAAAAATATCCTTTTCTTCGCCGGATAAATCGCCGTAACCCACGATTACCGCCTGCTTGGGCCGCACATTCCGCTGCACATGATGCGTTTCCCCATGCAACAGGCGAATAAACGCCTGCTGCACCGGAATCGCCCGCTCCAGCATGGTTTTCATCGTGGTATCATAACTTCCGTACTTGACCCTGCTGACATACAGCACCCGCTCGCTTTGCGCAATGCAGGGGTATACCTTGACCGCATCATCCCGAATCACACATTTTCCGGGCGTTTTGGTCCAGCAGCCGAAGCAGCCCACACAGTTTGCAATGCGCAATGCGGATAGGTCAATGAACTTTGTGGAGCCACGGTCTATTTCCGGCAGATGCAACGGCCTGTCGCTTAAAATCAGATTCATGGTTCTCTCCTGTTTTCTTGTCGCATTCATACTTTTTCAGTATGATTTATTATATCACATCCCCCCTATGATTTACACCCGTATTTGCCCGGCATCCATAATTTTTACGTTTCCGCCAAAACCGCTGTGCCCTTTCTCCGCCCGCACAGGCAAAACGCCGCATGACACACCGCCTGCATGATATTCACTGCCCCGCGCAGCGCAAAACCGGCTGCAAGATTATCCAATCTTGCAGCCGGTTTGCCATCATCCCTTTCCCTGTCGATACGCCTACGGCGCTGCCGTCAGAAAAAGAACGCATAAATATTGTAGCAGCTGATTGCCATGACAAGCACCATAGCCGCTTCAAACAGCCATGTGGCGCGCTGCTCGCTCAGCCGCTTATTGATGCGGCCGCCCACTTCGCCGCCGATGACGCCGCACAGTACCATGCCGGCCAGCAGCCATACAGACAGCGACGGAATCCCATCGCCCAGCGCCGTAGCCAGAATGCCAACCGACTGGCTTATTAAAATGACATACAGGCTGTTCTGCGCCGCCACCTTGGTGGTCATGGAGAAGAAGAAATACAGCACCGCCATATTGAACGGCCCGCCGCCAATGCCCAAAAACGTGCCGAGCATGCCGAGGCCCAAGCCAATCAAAACACAGGCCGGTTTGTTCCTCACCTGCAGCATGTGCAGCCTGCTTCGATTGATGGTATACAGCAGCGTTGCAAAGGTCGCCAGCAGCAGCAAACCCGCCTGCACGCCGCCCGCCGTATTAGCATCGGCAAACAACCCCGCCACAAGGGAAAACAGCTGCTTGCCGAACAGACCGCCCGCAGCCGCGCCGATAGCCAGCGGCGTGGAAACGGCAAGGTCAATCTCGGAATCCCGCTTGACCATAGACTTGCCGACCGACCAGCAGGTCATACCGATGACCGTGCAGCCGGACAGAAAATTGATTGCCGCCACCTGCATCACGCCCGTCGCGTCGAGCACCGGTTTGATGATCACACCGCCGCCCATGCCGCAGATTTTGCCGATGATGCAGGCCCGAAAAGCAGTCAGAAAACAGATCACATACATGCGATCCCACCCTCATTTCTCTCGACAGTTGTCCCAAACCGCCGTTTTTATTCCTGCGGCGGTATGGTCAGCCCCAACCGCTCGAACTGCTCGATTGGGCTGTCATGCCACATCATGGCTCGCGCCAGCTTGCCGCACATCATCCGCTCCAACGCGGGATCATCCAGCGGATGCTCCTGCTGCGAATCGGTTTGCAAATCAAATAACAGGTTTTTGCCGATGACCTCATACCGCTCCGCGAAATTCTGGGAATCATTCGCAAAGCGCGTAATGGTATTGGGGATGCGGAACACCGGATAATCGGTATAGGACAGGAACGGTCCGGCGGTAATCTGCGAAACATCGGTCAGATGCTCAAAATCCCAGTAGTGACAAATGGTGCTCGGCATCGCCGTGTACAGATTGAGCGGCTGATTGTCCGCCCGCACTGCGGAACGGAAATACGTATACCGTCCGTCGCAGATATTGACCTGCCGCCCGAACACACCGTAAATGACCGACTCGTGAATGCTGTCGCATTCGCCCCGCAGCAGCGGCAGCAGGCTTGCGCCATGCAGCGGATAGCGGCAGTCCTTCTGCCCGATGCCGAAGAAATCCAAAATGGTCGGCATCAGGTCAATGTTCTGTGTCAGCGCCGCGCAGCGCGAGGGACCGGTCATGCCCGGCGTCCAGACCATCATCGGGATTTGATAAATCTCGTTATAACAGGGCATGTAGTTTTTCGCCATGAACCCCTTTTCGCCCAGCATGTGACCGTGGTCGGTCGTGAGGACCACCATCGTGTCCTCCCATAGTCCGTACCGGTCCAGCACGTCCAGCAGACGGCCCAGCCAGCGGTCGCTCATCGTGATGAGCGTGGCGTACCGGCGGCGCAGATGTGCAATGGCCTCTGCCGTTGCCTGCTCGCTGCCCGCATAGGCCGGCCAGTAGTACAGCTTGTCCTTGTAGTCGTCCGGATACTCCGCCGCATCCTCGTCCGGATAGTCGAACGGCTCGTGCGGGTCAAAGGAGTCGACCAACAGGAACCAGTTGTCATCCGCATGGTGTTCTTCCACCCAGTCTGCCGCATGGCGCAGCGTTTTGGGGGAAGGATACTCGGACTCGTCCGCAAATCGCGCGCGGTTGCGCACATACTGCGCTTCGTCCTGCCCATAATGCGGCCGGTCGATGGGCTTGCCCAGATTGGAAGCCCAGACATCGGTCTCCTGTCCGCGGAAAAACTCCCACGAATCAAAGACCGCGTGATAATTCTCGCCGCCCAGATGGAAATAGTGGTAGTGGTCGGTTGCCAGATGGCTGAAATATCCATTGCGGCGCAGCACATCGGGCAGCGTGCAGTCAAACGGCTGCACAGGCGCCCAGTTGCGCTCCAGAAAATCAATACGACCGGTCAACAAATCATGCCGTGCGGGCATGCAGGGCGCAGAACCGACAAAATGATTGTCAAACACGCAGCTGCGCGCGGCCAGCCGGTCCATGTTCGGGGTGCGCACCCATGTGTTTCCATAAGCGGGCAAAAAGCGTCGATTGAGACTGTCCATCAACACAACGATTGTTTTCATCGCACGCCTCCTATCGAATACCGCGCGCCTGCGCGCATGCGGTGCACCAGGTTTTCTGCGCCGCCGGATGATGGTCGACCATATAGGCCAGCCGGGCGCGCGCCTGCTCGACCTGCGCACGGTAAGCAGGGTCCGCCACGCAGTTTTGCGTCTCCATCGGGTCGCGGGTCAGGTCGTAAAACTCCTCATAGGGCGTCTCGCCCAGCGCGTAGCCCAGATACTTGATATACTTGCTTGTCTCCGTGATAATCGACTGCCATGCATTGCTGCGGCGGCCGTCCGCGCCGCGCCAATACGGCGTATCCGTAATCGGGATGCCGTCGACGCGCTCCTCGGTAAAGTCGCTCTCCGCGAAACAAAAATCGCGGCAGCGTTCGGTTTCCCCGCGCAGCACGGGCAGCAGCGAGCGACAGGGGATGATGTCGTTATACGCCGGCCAACTGCGGCTGAGCGCTTGGGCAGGCGCCAGCCCTGCGTAATCCAGTATGGTAGCAGCCAAATCGGACAGCTCCACCGGATAGGGATTTACCCCAATCGGCGCAGCGCCGGGCAAGCGCACCGCAAGCGGCACATTGACCGCCTGCCGCCACGGCACACCCTTTTGCAGCAGATAGTGGTCGCCCAGCATATCGCCGTGGTCCGAGGTGAACAGGATAAGCGTATCGTCCAGCATGCCGCGCTCCTCCAGCAAATCGAGCGTCAGGCCAATCTGGTCGTCGATAAGCTTAATCATCGCCTTGGACGAGTGCCGCTGGCGGTAAAGCGCCTCCTTATCATTCCACGCCATGAAAATACCGAGCGGAATACCGATGACCGCACCGATGACGTAGCCGCCCAAGGCAACCTGCAAGCTGGCAATCAAGTGCTCCAGCAGCGTTGCGCCGTCCGGTTTGGTCTCGTACCATTTCTTGATGAAGGATTCAAACACCTTCACTGGCGAGGGCAGCGCATTCGAGCGGAAAATCCCCAGCCCATCGGTTACCAGCCACCAGACGAAAATGCCAAAGCAGATGGATAGTATACTGACGAAAAAATATTTGTTGATTTGAAACTTCTTTTTGCCTTTCATTTGCCCCGCTCCCTTACTGCATCAGCCGAAAATATCGCCTGTTTGCCGTCATTTTTCCGCAAAAAGGGAGCCCATGGAGCATGGGCCCCCTTTCGCAGGCTTTCTATTCTGTTTTTTGGGCGTTATTCGAGCGTTGCCCCCTTGACCGTGATGCCCAGCGCATCCTGTACCGGTCCGACGTTGATGGCCTCTTCGATAAACTGCACCTGATCCTCTTCAATCGTACCGATGGAAGCGAAGAAGTTACCGACCTGCAACGTGCCCGAGCCAAGGTAATAATCATCCGCAGTCAAATCATCGGGAACGATGAACGGACGAATCTCGGTTTCCGCCTTGACATCATCCTCATCCGCCGGCTTGCCGTTTTCCGAATAGAACTGCAAAGCGAATTCATTGCGCAGATCCGGGTCGGCCTGCAGCTCTTCAGCAGCCTTGTACATGCCGCGCAGGAATAGCACTACATCATCATAACGTTCTTCCAGGATATCCTTACGAGCCAAGAAACCATTATTGAATTCAGTATCGGTTGCGTCCAAGCAGTCGGCAACCGCTACCATGCCGGCATCCTCCATCATGTTGCAGTAATCCACATCGGTGGCAACGAATACGTCGCCTTCACCGGTCAGAATCGCCTGTGCAGCCGCCGCGCGGTCCATGTTCAGATATTCATAATCGGCGCCGGCCGTCAGTCCAAACTGCGAGAAGTAAGAAGCGGCAACCCACTGCTCCATCGTGGAGGCCGGACCGAGTACGGTCAGGCCCTTGAGGCTGTCCGCGCTGCCGTACATATCCGGCTTGCCGTCAATCTCGCCCTTGTGCTCCAGCACCGGGCTGTCCGGACGAACATAAATATTCACGGTTTTCGAACCGCTGTCGGATTCTGCGATCCAGTCGCACAGGCCGGACGCCATCGAATACACCGAAGCCAGACCGTTGGACGCAACGTCCAGTTGCTCGGCTGCAAGGCCTTCGTTTTCCGGCGAACCAGTCGGGAACATAATCAGGTTGACATCCAAGCCAAGCTCATCGAAATACCCCTGTTCCTCTGCATAAACCGTGGGGATGGAAATGATATTGGACTGCACGCCTACATTGAGGGTTTCGCCGGACGCCGTAAAAGTGCCGTCGCTTGCGCCCTGCGCTGCATCCTGGGCATCCTCGCCGGAGCCGTCTCTGGAATTGCCGCCGCAGGCCGTCAGGCCGGTCAGTACTGCGCTGGCAAGGAGTAATGCGAGTAACCTTTTTTTCATAATTCATACCTCCCTGTGATTTGACTTCAGTTTACCGTAAATATTGTACAAAGTCTTTTTAATTTTTGACCCGCTTTTTCACATTTATGACATCATTCGACCTTTTTCTTTTTTCGGATATCGTTGGGTTTACAGCCGAAGGATTTGTGAAAAACCGTGGAAAAATAACTCATATTGGTGATGCCGACGCTGAGCGCAATGTCGGAAATACGCATATTGGTCGTTTCCAGCAGACGTTTGGCGCGGCGCATACGCATTTTCATCAGAAATTCCGAAAAATTGACCCCGACCTCTTTCTTAAACTGCCGCGAGAGATAGTCCCGGTTGAGATAGACAAAATCCGCCACGGTATTGAGCGAAATATCCTCGGTATAGTGAAAGCCGATATAATCCACCGCGCGTTGGATCGGCTCGGAATACACCTTGCCCTGCCCGCGCAGCAAATCTAGCCCCTGCTGCACACAAGCCAGCATTTCCTCATAAGTGCGGCTTTTCTCAATCCCGCTTTCCAGCTCCTGCAAATCCACGCCGAGCTTGACGCGAATCCCCGCAAACATTTGCAGCATTGCCTCCTTGAGGAAGGGTACCCGCACATGATACGGTCGTGTACTCGCCCAGATGGCTTTTCACACGCACGCCGGAATTGCCTCCATAGATGATTTCCAGACGCTTCTGCACATTTTTCAGACCGATGCCATGATGCATCCGGCCGGATGTATAGTTGCCGGATGCAATTTCATCCAGACGCTTCTGCGTGATGCCTTCGCCGTTGTCCGTCACCTCGATATAGAGCGCCGCGCCGCGAAAGCCGGCCCGCATGCGAATCTCGCACCCCTAGTCCCGCTCGGCAAAGCCATGGAAAAAGGAGTTGCCGACCAGCGGCTGCAAAATCATGCGCGGCACCGGAATGGACAGCATCTGTTCGGGAATGTCACAGAAAAATGCCACGCCCTTTTCCGTCCGGCAGTTCATAATGGCGATATAATTTGCGCACCAGATGCAGTTCTTCCTCCAGCGGCACAAACTGGATTTCCGGTGTGGACGGGATATGGAGCAGCTCCACCAGCTCGTTCATCATCCGTCCGGCGCGGTCCACATTTCCCATGGCAATCAGGCTCTTGACCGCCAGTAAGGTGTTATTGAGAAAATGCGGGTTGATTTGCGCCTGCAAAAAGTCATACTCCGTGCGCTGCTTTTCCTGCTCGCGCAGCCGAATGTCCTCAATCAGCTCTTTGATGCGGTGAATCATGCCGTTAAAGGCCGTGCTGAGCACATAGGTCTCCTCATAGGCATCGCTGACCGGCAGCGGGGTCAGCCGGTCGGCCCGCATATCCCCGATGGTACCCGTGACCTCCACCAGCACATTGGTCACCTGCTTGACGCGCACATAGGCCAGAATACCGGCGATAAGGCAGCCTGCCAGCACCACCAGCAGGCAGTTGCGAATCAGCTCAAAGCCCTCGCGCAGCAGTGCGTCGATATTCTGTTCCTCCACAAAGGTCCAGCCGCTGTCCTGGTCACGATAGTTGGCCAAAATGACATTTTCATCCCCGCGGCGGATGATGCGATAGGAGTTATAGCCGTATTCTTCTTCAAACGCTTCCATACTCGTCATCCAGTTACCGACGCGCTGCGCATTCGTATGGCAGATGATGATGCCGTTTTGGTCGAGAATGTACACCTTCGCGCCGTCGCTGACCAGCTTCTGGAACGTGCGGAACAGCGCTTCATGCTCACTGGTGATGACGATGACGCCGATTGGCGCTCCATCCGGGTCGTACACCGTTCTGCCGTAGGACAGGCCATAGCTGGAAATATCGCTCACATCCCAAAACCGCAGATTCCAACTGGTATCGGTTTCGCCGCTGTAATGACGGATATACCAATAGGTGCTTTGCAGGCTTTGGATGTTACTTTCATCTTCGTCGGTTGTGAACTGGCGATGGTCGTTCATCACAATGTCAATGGTGAAATCCATGCCGATATGCTCCAGCAGCGCATCGGTTTCCTGCAACTCCTGCGCAATCTGCTTTGTGGTCTGTTCGCTCGCCTGCGCGGTCAGCACGCCGTAAAAATCCTCATAGACCATATTCATCACGTTGACCATATTCGTCCGATTGACCGAATTGCTGTCACTGATTTGTTGCAGTACGTCCACGCGGGATTCGCCTTTTTCCTGCACCACCAGATGAAACGTAAAATATGCAATCGCGCTGACCGCGATAATCACGGAAACCACAATGCAGAGCAGGCTGGTTGCAATAACCGCCTGTGACATCTTCCTGCGCCGCCTCAGCAGCTTTCTCTTTGCGCGCAAGCTCTCTTTCCTCCCTTTCCACCGTTCGGTATGTATGCCATTCATTCCCCCATCATACCGTAAAGGCGGCAAAAATGCACATCCTTATTCTTCCAAGGAAAAATATGCACTTTTCCCGCGGCGAAAAGTCAAAGACCCATTCGTTCAAACTGCTCTGCGGGCGCATCATATTGCTCCATGCACCGCTTGAGCTGCGCGGCGCACGCACGCTCCAATTCCACGTCCTCTATCGGGTGCTCCTGTGCGTAATCGGCTGCAATGTCAAACAGCAGGGTTTCCGCATTATACGGCGACCGGCCGACAAATTCCTGCGAAGCGTTGCCCCAGTGGATGATGTCCGCCGGGAAACGATACACTGGATATGCCGTCCACGACAGGAAGCGGCCCATTTCAATGCGCTCATAATCCGCAACATTCACCCCATCGTTTCCGCCGTATACCTGACGCAGCACGGTCGGCATTGCTGTGTACACATACAGGGGCTGGTTGCTTTCATCCTTGGCCGCACGGAAATAGGTATATTTGCCGTCCGTCCACGCGATTTGCTTGCCAAAATACCCGTAAATTGTGCTCTCATGCACGGTTTCGGTTTCCCGGCGCATCGCCGGCAGCAGGCTGCGGCCGTGGATGGGGTATTGCAGCACATCCTCGGAAATCCCGAAATATTCCAGCACGGTCGGCAGCACGTCGATATTCTGGGTAACGGCGTTGCAGCGGCCGGGCGCGACGCCGGGTGCCGCCGCCATGAGCGGGATATGGAACACTTCGTTATACGGCGACATGTAGTTTTTCGCCATATAGCCGTGCTCCCCCAGATGATAGCCGTGGTCGGTGGTCAGGATGACCATGGTATCCTGCCATAGGTCATACTTATCCATCACGTCCAGAATCTCGCCCAGATGGCGGTCGGTCATCGTAGTCAGCGCTTTGCAGCGGCGGCGCAGATGCTCGGTCTCCTCCGGTGTGAACTCATTGGGCGCATAGGACGGGTGCGTGAAGTCCGGTCCGTCATAATCGCCTTCCTTTTCGTACATATCCAGATAATACTTCGGGCAATCGAACGGCTCATGCGGGTCAAACGCCTCTACCCAGAGGAAGAAGTTATCCGCATCGTGGTTGTCCTCCAGCCATTCGGCGGCATGCCACATGGTCTTGACGCTCGGATAGTCATACTCGGTGCGGAAATGCGAGCGGTTCTCCCGCTCGGCCTCGGACCAAGTGCCCTTGAAGCCTGCGGGCGGCACGTCCGGACGGATGCCGTCCTTGCAGGGGCGCGTCCAGACCGGGTCGCCTTCCTGCCCGCGGTTGACTTCCCATGCCGTAAAGCCCTTGGTGTAGTTCTCGCCGCCCGGAATGACATAATGCGCATGGTCGGAGAACATCTGGGTATGGATATTCTTCTCACCCGACAGGATGCTCTGCAGCGACTGGTCAAACGGCTCCATCGCGCCCCACGGCTTTTCCAGGAAGTTCAGACGGCCGGTCATGATGTCGCGGCGGGCGGGCATGCACGGCGCGGAGCCGCACCAGTGGTTGTCAAACACGACCGAACGGCGCGCCAGCCTATCCATATTCGGGGTGATGGCGCCCCCGCCATAGGCCGGCAGCATGCGCCGGTTGAGCGTGTCGCAAAGGATAAATACGGTTTTCATACGGTTTCCCTCCTATATTTTTATGGCTTCTGTAAGCCTACCCTCCGGTATTGTTCGGCCGGTGCATCATTTTCCTCCATCAGACGGCGCATCCGCTCCAGCATGCGTTGCTCCAGCGCGGGGTCGTCCAATGGGTATACCTGCCCGGGGTCGCTTTGCAAATCGAACAGCAGGTCGCGGTTCTCTTCCACGGCAACCGACATGCAGGGGTAAAAATCCTTTGGCATGCGGATTTTAAGCAGCCGGCAGCCTTTGGTGAACGAAAACGGCTCAGCCAATTCGAGGTCCTGCAATTCCTCCGGTGCATACATGGCGCGTTGGTGCAGCGGCAGCAGCGTGTAGTCATACAGCGGCGTATCCGGCCGATCCGCGCGCATGTACACATACCGTCCGTCGGTCACGCAGATATGTGCGCCGAACATGCCGAACAGCGCGTCCTGCCGCACCGGCACATCCAGCCGTACCGTGTCAAACAAATCATGTCCCTGCATATCGGGCGTGGGGGACAGTCCGAAACACCCCAGCAGCGTGGGCGCCAAATCAATTGTCTGCACCAGCGACTGCCGCCGCTCTCCCGCGCAGCCCGTACGCGGGTCCCAGATGAATAACGGCGTGTGCGACAGCTCCTCATAAAACGGCGGACGGTTTTTGGCCCACCAGCCGTGCTCCCCCAGCAGGAAGCCGTGGTCGGTCGCCACAATCAGCATGGTATCGCGCCACATGTCGTGCGCGTCCATGTCATCGAGCAGGCGGCCGAGATAAGCGTCACACATGGACAGCAGCGCGCCATACTGGTTGCGGCAATGCGCCGCGGCGCTGAGCGGCTCGGTCACGTGGTCGTACGGCGGCCAATCGAACCGCGGCCCCGTATAATCCTCCGGATACAGCCGCCTGTATGCCGGTTGGGTGAAAAACGGCTCGTGCGGGTCGAACGGCTCGACGTGCAGCAGCCAATTGTCCGCGTCGTG
>NZ_CALWUQ010000034.1 GCF_944384695.1 uncultured Agathobaculum sp.
TCGACCAGGCGTGCGCGGACGCTGTCAACGCCGCGCCGGTCAACCCGGCGAGCCTGCTGTGCGACGAGCACGAGCGCCACCACATCCACGACCCGAACGACCACTTCCACGCTGTCCATCCGGACACCAACTGGCAGTCCGCGCTCGAGCACGCGGAAAAGCTGGGGCTGGGCACGCGCGAATACGAACTGGTCAAGATTTAACGCACTGACAAAACAAAAAGAGGGGCCAAAGCCCCTCTTTTTATATTTATCCCTGAAGTTCACGGCCCTCAAACGCCGCACGGCGCTTGATGTCCTCCATCACGCCGTCAAACTGCGGGATGTCGAGCGACTGCGCGCCGTCGCACAGCGCATGTCTGGGATCGTTGTGCACCTCGATAATCAGGCCGTCCGCACCCGCGGCAATCGCCGCACGGGAAAGCGGCTGCACCATATCGCGCCGTCCGGCGGCATGGCTCGGGTCAATGATAATCGGCAGATGGCTGAACATCTTGACCAGCGGCACAGCGGAAATATCCAGATTGTTGCGAATCAGGTTTTCAAACGTGCGGATACCGCGCTCACACAGGATGACATTGGTGTTGCCGCCCGCGAAGATGTATTCCGCGGCCATGAGAAATTCCTCCATCGTGGCGGACAGGCCGCGCTTGAGCAGAATGGGCTTGTTCGAGCGGCCCAGTTCTTTGAGCAGCATAAAATTCTGCATATTGCGCGCGCCGAGCTGAATGATATCCACATCTGCGAACAAATCGAGATGCTTTTCGCTCATGATTTCGGTCACAATCGGCAGCCCGGTCTGGCGCTTGGCCTCCAGCAGCAGCTTGAGTCCCTCGGCCTCCAGCCCTTGAAAGGAGTAAGGCGAGGTACGCGGCTTGAATGCGCCGCCGCGCAGGAAAGATGCGCCCGCCTTTTTGACCGCTTCGGCAACCTCCACGATCTGCGCCTCGCTCTCGACCGAGCAGGGGCCTGCCATGACGTTGAAATACCCCGCGCCGATTTTGCGTCCCGCGACCTCGATGATCGTGTCCTCGGGATGGAATTTGCGATTGACGGCCTTAAATGGCTCGGTCACGCGCTGCACGCGCTCGACCACGTCATAGGCCATAATGTCCCCTTCATCGAGCTTGGTGGTGTCGCCCATCAGACCAAGAATGGTCGTATTGGCACCCTCGGAATAGTTGATTCGCAGCCCCATATCCGTAAAATGCTGCATCAGACGTTCAACACGTTCCTTGTCGCTGTTCTGTTTGAGTACAACGATCACGATAATTCACTCCTTTATCAGTTAAAAATGTAAGCTCTGCCAGTATACCACCAAATTACCCAAAAGAAAAGGGCGATTTACCACAAATCGCCCTTTCTTTTTGAGTTGGTTTTGCACGCAGTTGCACAGCACTAACCATTTGTCTGCGCCGCTTTCAGTTCTTCGTACTTCTGCTCGACCGCCGCGCAGAATTCGT
The DNA here is from genome assembly GCF_944384695.1 of uncultured Agathobaculum sp. GTDB lineage: Bacteria > Bacillota > Clostridia > Oscillospirales > Butyricicoccaceae > Agathobaculum. The sequence continues at coordinate 1,463 of NZ_CALWUQ010000034.1, forward strand.
CCCACCGGCCGTCGTTAATCAGCTTGGCCGGACAGACCTTGCCGGAAAAGTCCTGATGCTTTTTCAGCGCCTTATCCGGGTCGAGGTCATATTCCAGCAGCAGACGCGCACACAGCTTCTCGGTATTGATGAGCGTCTGCTCATAGTTGCCGTCCTCGTTGACGCACATTTCGATGCCGATGCCGTTCATATTGCCGCCGTTTTTCTCCATCTGGTCGCCCGCGTGGTAAGCGGTTTCGTTGTCCGGCAGGTGGTGATAGATTTCATGATCGTCCACCGTATAGTGCCACGAAACGATGCCGGTTTCCGCATTGGCATTCTGATGGATAAAGGAATTGTGCGCGGCGGCGTCCGCCCCGGCGGAAAAGTTATCCGTTTCATGGATGACCAGATATTTGATTTCGCGGATCTCTCCGGGCCGCGCCCGGCTGCCCTCGGGCAGATAATCCGTGTAAACCGGAATGTCCTCGATATAAGACAGGCCCGCGTCCGCCTGCGGCGGACGGCTGATGGCGCTGTGTGTGAACATGCCTGCCAGGAACGAGACAACCATCAATCCCAAAACCAGCAGCACACGGCCCCCGCCCGCGTGTTTTCCCTTTCGTTTTGTACGAAACCCTGTTATCTTCACGGTGTATAAACTCCCCACTATTGACTGTGTTTGTTTTATTGTACTACGTTTCGCGCTTTTTTTCAAAGGTTCGACTGTAAACTTTTTGTTTCCACGCAAAATGCCTGTCTGCGGCGTGTAAAACCTGCAAGAAAACCTTGCAATCCGGCGTTTTGTACGATATAATAATATTCACTCGGAGAGGCAAAGCCTTTCAGCAGAATTCTTTGACCGCCCTTCCCCCGCCGGAAGGCGCTAAGGCCATACGGACAGCCGAGTCAAATGCCGCACTTGGCAACTTTGTTGCCTTATTGAATTTTATAAGTTGGCTGACTAAAAGCCGTGTGCCGCGGGCGCATCACACTTGTGAAACAATCAATAAGAGTAGTAAAAGTAGATTCTTGCTATATAGACTCTTTCCTCTTCCAGATACAGACTGTCCGGAACCGCCCGGACAAAGAGAGAGATTGCCTTCCTCAAGTGGAAAAGTACGTCCCGTCATTCGCGGGGCTTTTCTTTTGCTTGAGGGTTTTTTATTTTTATTGTGAGGATATCAGATATGCAGAACAAACTCAGACTCTACGGCTTCAACAACCTGACCAAGGCGCTTTCCTTTAATATCTATGACGTTTGCTATGCCAAAACCGAGCGTGAGCAGCGGGATTATATCGCCTATATCGACCAGCAGTACAATTCCGAGCGTCTGACCGGCATTCTCGAGCGCGTTACCGAGATGATTGGCGCGCATGTGCTGCATATCTCCAAACAGGATTACGACCCGCAGGGCGCGTCGGTCACGTTCCTGATTGCGGAGGAGCACATGAAGCCCGCCCTCGAACCGGACACCATCGTGGCGCATCTGGACAAAAGCCATGTCACCGTGCACACCTATCCCGAATACCATCCGGATACCTGCCTTGCGACCTTCCGCGTGGATATCGACGTGGCGACCTGCGGCGAGATTACGCCGCTGTCCACGCTCGACTATCTGATTGGCTCATTCGACTCGGATATCATCACCATGGACTACCGCGTGCGCGGCTTTACCCGCGATATCGAGGGCAAAAAGCTGTTTATGGACCACCATATCACCTCGATTCAGGACTTTATCGACCCCGCGACCCTCGACCGCTATGACGCTTACGATGTCAACGTCTATCAGTCCAACCTGTTCCACACACGCATGCTGCTCAAAGAGGTCGATTTGCAGAACTATCTGTTCAATACCGACATCTACGAGCTGCCGCCCAAGACGCGCCTGAAAATCCATTCCGACCTGCGGCGCGAAATGATTGAAATTTTCAGTGGTAAAAATATATACTAAAGCATAGGGGACTTCACAAGTCCCCTATATACGAAAGCCGGTTCCGAAGAAACCGCCTTTCGATACCCGAACGACGCGGCCCCAAGCCGCTGGGTCGGGGTATCAAAAGCGCGCTTGGCGCGTAATATTCCCGCCGAAAGAAGGCATGACTATGGACCAGTCCCGCGCGCCCATCAAAGAGGCGCTCGAACACTTTAAAGATATGCGCATTGTGCCGTTTGATGTCCCCGGACACAAGCGCGGACGCGGCAACCCGGAACTGACACGCTTTCTGGGCGAGCAGTGCATGACTGTGGACGTCAACTCCATGAAACCGCTCGACAACCTGTGCCACCCGACCAGCGTCATCCGCGAAGCGGAGGAGCTGGCCGCCGAAGCCTTCGGCGCGGCGCATGCCTTCCTGATGGTCGGCGGCACGACCTCGTCGGTGCAGTCGATGGTGCTCAGCGTCGTCGCCCGCGGGGACGAAATCATCCTGCCCCGCAACGTGCACCGCAGCGTCATCAACGCGCTGGTGCTGACGGGCGCGATTCCGGTTTACGTCAACCCGCAGATGAACGACCGTCTCGGCATTTCGCTGGGCATGTCGGTCGCGGATGTCAAGGCCGCCATGGAAAAGCACCCGTCCGCCAAGGCCGTGCTGGTCAACAACCCGACCTACTATGGCATCTGCTCCGACCTCCGCGAAATCGTGCGGCTTGCGCACGAAAAGGGCATGAAAGTGCTGGCTGACGAAGCGCACGGCACCCACTTCTACTTTGGGGAAAACATGCCGGTGTCTGCGATGGCCGCGGGCGCGGACCTTGCCTCGGTTTCCATGCATAAATCGGGCGGCAGCCTGACACAGTCGAGTTTTCTGCTGTGCGGCCCGTCCATGAATGCGGAATACGTCCGCCAAATCATCAACCTGACGCAAACCACGTCCGGCTCGTACCTGTTGATGGTCAGTCTGGACATTTCGCGCAAAAACCTTGCGCTCTTCGGCAAGGAGATTTTCGGCAAGGTCACGCGGCTGACCGAGTACGCCCGCGACGAAATCAACCAGATTGGCGACTATTATGCCTACGGCCGCGAGCTTATCAACGGCGACACGGTCTATGACTTCGATGTGACCAAGCTTGCCGTCAACACGCTGGACGTCGGCCTTGCCGGCATCGAGGTATACGACGTGCTGCGCGACTTTTACGACATCCAGACCGAGTTCGGGGATTTGGGCAACCTGCTCGCCTATGTCTCGGTCGGTGACCGCGAGCGCGACCTCGAGCGGCTGGTGGCAGCGCTGGCCGATATCCGCCGCCGCTACAAGCGCACCAAGGCAACGCTTATGCGGCAGGAATACATCTCGCCGCAGGTGGTCGCCGCCCCGCAGGAAGCCTTCTATGCGGACAAGCAGACCGTGCCGCTGGACGACGCCTCTGGGCGCATCTGCGCCGAGTTCGTCATGTGCTATCCGCCCGGCATCCCGATTCTCGCGCCGGGTGAGCGCATCACGCGCGAGATTCTCGACTATATCCGCTATGCCAAAGAGAAAAACTGCATGCTGCTCGGCACCGAGGACCCGGATGTGAACAACCTGCAGGTGATTCGGGGCGTTATCAGCCCCTGCGACTAACGCAAGGAGTCTTATTCATGCGATTAACCTTTACCGAAATGCACACGCCGACCGTCGGCCTGCAAATCCAGGTCGACCGGCAGCTTTACACCGAGCAGAGCGACTTTCAGCGCATCGACGTATTCGAATGCGAGGAGTTCGGCCGGTTTCTGACGCTCGACGGCTACATGATGCTGACCGAGCGCGACGAATTCATCTATCACGAGATGATGGTGCATGTCCCGCTCGCCGTGCGGGGCGACGCCATCAAAAAAGTGCTCGTCATCGGCGGCGGCGACGGCGGCTGCGTGCGCGAGCTGTGCCGCTATCCGCACATCGAGCATATTGACCTGGTCGAAATCGACGAGCGCGTGGTCGCGGTGTGCAAGGAATTCCTGCCGACTGTGGCATGCAGTCTGGACGACCCACGTGTGCACATCCTCTATCAGGACGGTCTGAAATACATCCGCCGCATCGAGGACGAGTACGACCTTATCATCATCGACTCGACCGACCCGTTCGGTCCGGGCGAAGGCCTATTCACGATGGAGTTCTACGGCAACTGCTACAAGGCGCTCAAAGAACGCGGCGTGCTGGTCAACCAGCACGAAAGCCCGTTCTACAAGGGCGACGCGCTCGCCTGCCAGCGCGCGCACCGCAACATCGTGCACTCATTCGAGCTGTCCCGCCTGTTTCAGGCGCACATCCCGACCTATCCATCCGGCCACTGGCTGTTCGGCTTCTCCTCGCGCGGCGTGCACCCGGTGCACGACCTCGACGCGGACACGTGGAACGCCCGCGGCATCGAAACCAAATACTACAACACCAATCTGCATAAGGGCGCGTTTTATCTACCCAATTATGTACAAAAACTTCTGGAGAAAGTAGAGGAATGACTCATGGGAAAAGCACTCATCATCGGCTGCGGCGGCGTAGCCTCGGTCGTCATCCACAAGTGCTGCCAGAACAGCAGCGTATTTGAGGAAATCATGATTGCCTCGCGCACCAAGTCCAAGTGCGACGCAATCAAGGAAAAGCTCGACGGCACCACGCCCACCAAAATCCGCACCGCCAAGGTCGACGCGGACAACGTCGACGAGCTGGTGGCGCTCATCGACGAATACAAGCCGGATATCGTCATGAACATCGCCCTGCCCTATCAGGATTTGACCATCATGGACGCCTGCCTCAAGTGCGGCGTCAACTATATGGACACGGCAAACTATGAGCCGGAGGACACGGACGACCCGGCATGGCGCGCAATTTACGAAAAGCGCTGCAAGGAAGCGGGCTTCACCGCCTACTTTGACTATTCGTGGCAGTGGGCATACAAAGAGAAGTTTGAAAAGGCCGGTCTGACCGCGCTTTTAGGCTCGGGCTTTGACCCGGGCGTGACGCAGGCCTACTGCGCATATGCCCAGAAGCACCTGTTTGACCAGATTGACACCATCGACATCCTCGACTGCAACGGCGGCGACCACGGCTACCCGTTTGCCACCAACTTCAACCCCGAAATCAACCTGCGCGAGGTTTCTGCGCCCGGCTCCTACTGGGAAAACGGCCACTGGGTCGAGATTCCGGCGATGTCCATCAAGCGCGAATATGACTTCGACGAGGTCGGCCACAAGGACATGTACCTGCTGCACCATGAGGAAATCGAATCGCTGGCCAAAAACATCCCCGGCGTCAAGCGCATCCGCTTCTTCATGACCTTCGGCCAGTCGTATCTGACCCACATGAAGTGTCTGGAAAACGTCGGCATGCTGTCCACCACCCCGATTGAATTCGAGGGCCACCAGATTGTGCCGATTCAGTTCCTCAAGGCGCTGCTGCCCGACCCCGCAACGCTCGGCCCACGCACCAAGGGCAAAACCAACATCGGCTGCATCTTCACCGGCAAGAAGGACGGCAAGGAAAAGACCGCCTATATCTACAACGTCTGCGACCATGAAGCGTGCTACCGTGAGGTCGGCTCGCAGGCCATCAGCTACACGACCGGCGTACCCGCCATGATTGGCGCCATGATGCTGATGACCGGCAAATGGAATAAGCCCGGCGTGTACACGGTCGAGGAGTTTGACCCCGACCCGTACATGGAAGCGCTCAACAAGTGGGGCCTGCCGTGGCAAATCAACGACAATCCGGTATTGGTGGACTGATATGAGATTTACCGAACTGCCCACGCCCTGCTTTCTTGTGGACGAAAACCGTCTGGTGCAGAATCTGGCCGTCCTGCGCGACGTGGCCGAACGCACGGGCGCGAAAATCCTGCTGGCGCAAAAGGCGTTTTCCATGTTCTCGGTCTACCCGCTGCTGCGCGAATATCTGGCGGGCACGACCGCGTCCGGCCTGTATGAAGCGCGCTTAGGACACGAGGAATTCGGCGGCGAGACGCACGTCTACTCGCCAGCCTATGCCGAGGGCGAATTTCAGGAGCTTTTACACTACGCCGACCACATTGTGTTCAACTCGTTCAACCAATGGAAGGCCTACGGCAGCCTTGCGCGCGCGGCGGGCAAGAGCTGCGGCCTGCGCGTCAACCCCGAGTGCTCGACCCAGCCCGCCGAGCATGCCATTTACGACCCCTGCGGCCCGGCCTCCCGTCTGGGCATCACGGAGGAGAACTTCCAGCCCGAGCTGCTCAACGGCATCGACGGCCTGCACTTCCATACCCTGTGCGAGCAGAACGCGGACGATTTGGTGCGCACGGTCGAAGCGTTCGAGGAACGCTTCGGCAAATATATGGAGGGCATGAAGTGGCTCAACCTTGGCGGCGGCCACCACATCACGCGCGACGATTACGACGTGGAAACGCTGGTGAAATGCGTCAACTATCTGCGCGAAAAATACCATGTGCAAATCTATCTCGAGCCGGGCGAAGCGGTCGTGCTCAACGCCGGCTACCTGATTTCCACCGTGCTGGAAGTGATGAAAAACGGCAAGGAAATCGCCATTCTGGACACCTCCGCTGCCTGCCATATGCCGGATGTACTGGAAATGCCCTACCGCCCGCCGGTGTTCCGTGCGGACGAGCCGGGCAAAAAGGCGTTTACCTACCTGCTCACCGGCCGGTCGTGCCTCGCAGGCGACGTGATTGGCGAATATTCCTTCGACAACACGCTGCGTCCAGGCGATCAGGTCGTGTTTGAGGACATGGCGCTGTACACCATGGTCAAAACCAACACCTTTAACGGCGTGCCGCTGCCGCTCATCGCAGTGCGCCGCGCGGACGGCACGGACGAAGCCATACGCATGTTTGGCTACGAGGATTTCAAAAACCGTCTGTCTTAACGCAAAAAATCCCGCAGGGACGCCCCCTGCGGGATTTTCGTTTTATTCGGCTTTGGGAAAGCGCAGCGTAATCTCGGTGCCCTCTCCGAGCGCACTGCGCAAATCGACTTGCGCATGGTGCAGCGCCGCGCCGTGCTTGACAATGGACAGGCCCAGCCCCGTGCCGCCGGTCTGCTTGCTGTGGCTCTTGTCCACGCGGTAAAACCGCTCGAACACGCGCGGCTGGTCGGCGGGTGCGATGCCGATGCCAGTATCCGACACGCGCACAAACGGCATGCCGTTTTCCTCGCCCGTTTGGAGCGTCACCGAGCCATGCGGCTTGTTGTAATTGATTGCATTATCCGCCAGATTAAAGACCATCTGCTCGAGCGTGCGCCGCTGGCCGGATACCGTGACCGGTTCTCCCATCACGTGCAGCGCGATGTTGTGTTCTGCCGCCTTATGCGCCAACCGGTCGCGCACCGTGCCGCATAAGCCTGCCAGTTCCACCGGCTCAAACGGTACGGGCGCCCCCTCGTCCAGCCGTGACAGGCGGATGATATCCTCAATGAGCGTCAGCAGCCGCATGGCCTCGCTCCGAATCTTGCCTGCAAACCGCCCGATATCCTCCGGTCGGACGATACCATTCTCAATAATCTCCGCAAAGCCCATGATGCTGGTCAGCGGGGTTTTCAGCTCGTGCGACACATTGGCCGTAAACTCCTGCCGCTGGCGCTCGGCCTGCTCGCGCTCGGTGACATCCACCACGAACAGCACCGCCGCGTGGCTTTGCCCCTCTCCCGCGACCGAGCTTGCCGTGAGCGAGTATACGTGCCCGTCCTTTTCCATCCGGCCGTGCGCACTCTCGCCGCCGAGCGCCTTCTCCACCACGCGGATATACTCTGCGTCGCGGCACAGCGTCATATAGCCGCCGGTCGCGCTGTCCTTGGGGAACAACGCGCGCACCGCACGGTTGGCAAACAGAATATCGCCTTGCGCGGAAAACAGCACCAATCCCTCGTCCATGCGGGCGGTGATATCGTCAAATTCCGCCTGCCGCCGCTTCAGCTCATTCATCTGCGACTCAATCTTATGGTTCTGCTTATCCATCCGATGCAGCAGCGGCGATAGTTCGTCATAGGCATCATTTTTGAGCGGCTCATGCAGGTCGAGCGTCACGATGGGTGCCAGAAACACATGCGTCAGCCAGCTTGCCAGCAGTGCCGCCACCAGCAGCGCCAGCAGCACGACCAGCACAATCCACGGCGAGGCAGATGATAACGCGCCGAAGGCGCTGTCCGCCGTGGACGAAATGCGCAGCACCGTGCCATCCGCCAGCCGGCTTGCATAGTAATAGGTCTGCTCTGCCAGCGTGTCGGACAGGCGGCTGGATTCACCCACACCCTTTTCCAGCGCCGCGGCAATTTCGGGACGCGAAGCGTGGTTTTCCATCTGCGCCGCATCGCCCTTGTTGTCATACAGTACCGTGCCGTCCGCGTCGACCAGTGTGATGCGGTCCGCATACACGCTGCCGATGCGCGCCAACGCCTGCTCCCCCTCCGCATGCATCGCGGAGGCAATGTGGCTGCACTCCTCGTTGAGTCGGTCCCGCAAATCCTGCGACAGGCCGGAATGCACCGCCACCAGCAGCAGGGATACCGTCACAATCAGCGTCACGAGTGCAGTGAGAAAAATACTGCTGAAAACGCGCTTTCTCATGCATGCTCCCCCATGCGGTAGCCGACGCCGCGCACGGTTTCAATCATCGCGCCCGCCGCGCCCAGCTTTTGCCGTAGGGTACGGATGTGTACATCCACCGTTCTGGTCTCGCTCTCGTTCCCATAGCCCCAGATATTCTCCAGCAGCACGTCGCGCGTGAGCACCGCGCCGCGGTTTTTCATCAACAGGCACAGCAGCTGGTACTCCTTGAGCGTCAGCTGCACCTCCTGCTCCCCGACGAATACGCTGTGCGCGCGCTCATCCACGCAAATCTGGCCCGCGACCAGCAGACGCGCCTCCGCCCCACCGTCCGGCTCGGCCTGTGTGCGGCGCAGCACCGCACGGATGCGCGCGACCAGCTCCATCATGCCGAAGGGCTTGGCAACATAATCATCCGCACCGCTGTCCAGCCCGACCACCTTATCGTACTCGGTGTTTTTCGCGGTCAACAGGATGACCGGGATGCCTGCCGTGTCCTGTGTTTCGCGCAGACGGCGCAGAATGCTGATGCCATCCTCGCCCGGCAGCATGATATCCAGCAAAATCAGCTGCGGCTTTTTCTCGCGCAGCGCTGCAAACAGCGCGCTGCCATCCTCCAACCCACGGGCTTCCATGCCCGTGTTTTGCAGTGTATAGACGACCAGTTCCCGAATGCCTGCATCGTCCTCCACGCAATAAATCATTGCGTTTCCTCCTCAAAGCTGCCCGGGGCAGCTGCATTTCCAAACCTTTTATATGGCCTATACCGTATCTCAGTTGGCCGGCGTCTTATGGGTGCCGGTGATGGAGAACTCCACCCACTCGGCAATATTGGTCGCGTGGTCCCCGATGCGCTCGAGATACTTGGCAATCATCAGGATATCCAGCACACGTTCGCCGTCATCCGCGTTTTGCGCAATCTCCGCAATCAAATCCTTCTTGCACTCAGCGAACAGGTTGTCAACCACGTCGTCATACTCGATGACGCTCCACGCGAGGGTCAAATCGCGGCGCACAAAGGCGTCCAGACTGTCGGTGACCATTTTGATGGTCGCCTGCGCCATCTGCTCAATATGCTGGTTGTGGCCGCACGCGCCGGACAGGTACGTGACAATCTCCGCGATGTCGCTGGCCTGATCGCCGATGCGCTCGATATCCGTAATCATTTTCAGAACGGATGAAATCAGGCGCAAATCGCTTGCCACCGGCTGCTGCTGCAGCAGGAGCTTTAGGCACATGGACTCAATTTCCCGTTCCTTGCGGTCGATTTCCTGATCGATGCGGATAGCGGACGCGGCCAGCTTGGTGTCGCCGCCGAGCAGCGCCTTGACCGAGCTTGCAATCGCATTCTCGCACAGCGCGCCCATGGCAATCAGCTCGTTGTTCAGCTCCAAAAGCTGCGAATCAAAACGGTTTCTCATCAGCCAAACCTCCCCGTGATGTAATCCTCGGTGCGCTTGTCCTTTGGCATGGAGAACAGCTTTTCGGTGTCCCCGACTTCAATCATGTCGCCAAGCAGGAAGAACGCGGTGGTATCGGATACGCGGGTGGCCTGCTGCATGTTGTGCGTGACCATAACGATAGTATAATCTTTTTTCAGCTCAAGGACAAGGTCTTCGATTCTGGCGGTGGAAATTGGGTCGAGGGCGGAGGTCGGCTCGTCCATCAGCAGCACTTCCGGGTCAGCCGCAAGCGCGCGGGCAATGCAGATACGCTGCTGCTGGCCGCCCGACATGGACAGCGCGGACTTTTTCAGGCAGTCCTTGGTCTCATCCCAGATGGCGGCATGGCGCAGCGAGGTCTCGACAATCTCATCGAGCTTGACGCGGCTCTTGATGCCGTGCGTGCGCGGGCCGTAGGCAATGTTATCATAAATGGACATCGGGAACGGGTTGGGCTTCTGGAACACCATACCCACGCGGCGGCGCAGGATATTGACGTCGCAGGCATGGTAGATGTCTACGCCGTCCAGCCGGATGTCGCCCGTGATTTTGCAGCCCTCCACCAAATCGTTCATGCGGTTGAGCGAGCGCAAAAGCGTCGACTTGCCGCAGCCGGACGGCCCGATGAACGCGGTGATTTCATTGGCTTTGATATCCAAATCAATATCATGCAGGGCATGGAAGTCCCCATAATAGAGGTTCATGTCCCGAATCTCAATTTTATTCTGCTCCATAGCTTCCTCCGATTACTTTTTGGTCAGCTTTTTGGCGACAAGGGCCGAAAGCGCGTTCATCAGCAGCACCACAACCAGCAGCACCACTGCGGTCGCATAGGCTTCGTTCATATTCAGGCCCTCGCCGGACAGCACGTACATGTGGATGGCCAGCGTACGGCCGGACTGGAACAGTCCCGGAATCTGCGCCATCGTACCGGCGGTGAAAATCAGCGCCGCGGTCTCGCCCACGATGCGGCCGATTGCCAGAATGATACCGGACAGGATGCCCGGCATGGCGCTGGGCAGCACGATACGGAACACCGTGCGCAGGCGGCCTGCGCCCAGACCGAACGAGCCTTCGCGGAAGGTATCCGGCACGGAGATGAGCGCCTCCTCCGCCGTGCGCATGATGAGCGGCAGAATCATGATGGCCAGCGTCATCGCGCCCGCGAGCAGCGAATAGCCCCAATGCAGCTGGGTGACAAAAAACAGCATGCCGAACAGGCCGTAAACAATCGACGGGATGCCGGACAGCGTCTCGGTGGTGATGCGGATGATACCGACCAGCTTGTTGCCGCGCGAAGCGTATTCATTCAGATACACCGCAGTGAACAGGCCAAACGGTACCGCCAGCAGCAGCGCAAGCAAGGTCATCTCCACGGTCGTGATGATGGCCGGCATCATGGATACGTTGTCCGAATTATACGTCCACTCAAACAGCGACGGTTTGAGATGCGGCACACCGTTAATCAGGATATATGCAATCAGGAACAGCAGCACGGCAAACGTCAGAATCGCCGCGCCGTATACCAGCCCCTTTTGCAGGCGCGCTTTGCCGCGGCCATACACATGCGGCTGCTTTTCCGCCGTCTGGACCGCCGTTTTCTTGGCGGCAGTCGTCGCTTCGGTTGTCATGCGTCCTTCCTCCTTTTCAGCACCGAGAAGGTCAGGTTAATCAGCAGAATGAACACGAACAAAACCACACCCGTGGCAATCAGCGCCTCGCGGTGCAGGCCGGTCGCGTAGCCCATTTCGATGACGATATTCGCCGTCATCGTGCGAATGCCCTTGAGAATGTTGCCCGTCAGACGCGGCTGGTTGCCCGCGACCATGATGACCGCCATGGTCTCACCGATGGCGCGGCCGATGCCCAGTACGATACCCGCCAGCACACCGGATTTTGCCGCGGGCAGCATGACCGAGAAAATTGCGCGCTCATGGGTGGCGCCCATGGCGACCGCACCCTCATAGTAAGCGTTCGGCACGGCGCGCAGCGCGGCCTCGGATACACCGATGATGGTCGGCAGAATCATGATGCCCAGCAAAATGGACGCGGACAGGATGGTTGAGCCGGAGGAGATTTTCGAGCCGCAAAGCTTTGCCACATCGAGCACCACCGGCGCGATGACCACCATGCCGAAAAAGCCGTAAACAATGGACGGGATACCGGCCAGCAGCTCGGTGCAGGGCTTGAGCACGCCGTAAATGCGCTTCGGGCAATAGAACGCCATGAAAATAGCGGTCAGCAGGCCAATCGGCACGCCGATGATGATGGCGCCGGCCGTGATGTAAATGCTGCCGACAATCATCGGCAGGATGCCGTAAATGTCGTTGCCCGGCTTCCAGGTCGTGCCGGTCAGAAAGTCCAGCACGCCGATTTCGCGGATAGCGGGAATGCCGTTGACAAACAGGAAAACGCAGATGAGGGCGACCGCAAGAATGGACGCGAGCGCACAGACAAAAAACACGCCGTGCATCACCATTTCAAGCAGGTTTCTCATGCCGCCCTTCTGCCGGGTTGCGGATTCGTTCATGTTTTCACCCCATAGACAGTGGGAAAGGGCGAAACGGATTTCGCCCCACGTTCCCTTGTTCGGTTATTTCTTACGCAGCTACGTCGGCCCAATCGGTGGTCTCGCCGGTGTAGATGCTCTTGATCTGGTCCATCGTCAGGCTCGTGACCGTGTTAGCCGGGTTCACCACAACCGCGATGCCGTCCAATGCGATGGAAGTGCCGGTCAGCTCCGCCGCTTCTTCGTCCTTCAGCTCACGGGAAGCCATGCCGATAGCGAACGTGCCGTCCATCGCGCCGGTCATGCCGGAGGTGGAGTCCGAGGTCTGCAACTCAATCTTAGCCTTGGGGTTGACTGCCTGATAGGCTTCAATCAGCTTTTCCATCACCGGAGAAACCGAGGAGGAACCGCCAACCGCAATCTGGCCTTCCGAACCGTCCGTGGTGAAGGCTTCCGCTGCATCGTTGACCTTGATGTAGCCCTCTTCTTCCACGATTGCCTGACCGTCCGCACTCAGGATGAAGTTGATGAAATCCTTGGCAACGCCGGTCGGCTCGCCCTTGGTAGCAATGTTGAACGGACGGGACAGCGTGTAATCGCCGCTCTTGACGTTCTCAACCGTCGCGTCCACACCGTCTACCTGAATCGCCTTGACGGTATCGTTCAGAGAGCCGAGCGAAACATAGCCGATGGCGCTTTCGTTGCCGGCCACGCTGGTCAGCACCACATCGGTCTTGTTGGCGATTTCCGCGTCAACCGTGGTGTTGTCGCCGTTGTCGTCCTCGACGCCGGTCAGCTCGACAAACGCGCTGCGCGTGCCCGAACCGTCCTCACGGGAGATGACCGTGATCGCGCCGGACATACCGGTGGAGGCGCTGTCGTCCGTGCCTGCGTCGCTATTGGCGGAATCATTGCTGCCGCCGCAGCCAGCCAGCGCACCACACAGCATCAGGCCCGCCAGAAGCAGGGATACACTCTTTTTCATAACTTGAATTTCTCCTTTTCATTCAGATCTTGTTTTTCGTTACAAGCATATCTTACGGGGGCAATGTAAAATCCAAAAGCCCGTGTATGTAAAATCCGCGTAAAGCAAAAAGAATTGTGTAAAGTGCGCAAAAAAGGACGGCAAAACCGCAGTTTTGTCGTCCTTTTTCATGGATTATACTGTTTTCCTTGCAAAAGCCGGTCAGCGCTTTCCCGCCGGACCGCTTTTCCGTTTGCGGAAATATCCCAAATACAGCACCGCCGCCGCCATGCTCCAGAAGTAGGCCATCATATACGGCACCTCAAAGATATTTTCGAAATAGCAGTGCACCAGCACGCCGCACATGCCCGCAAACATGGACACCGCCAGCACGCGCGTGCGGTCGGTCTGGGTATAACCCGTCCTGCCGATGGCACGCAGGCACCAGAGCACCATGCCAATCAGCAAAATGATGAAGAAAATCAGGCCGAGATAGCCCATTTCCACCAGCGTTTTCAGATAATAGTTGTCCATGTAGAAATACTCGAAGGTGTCCGTCTCTTCGATGATTTTATTCTGCATGGCAACTGCGCCGCCGAAGCGGCCCAGTCCGAAGCCCAGCCACGGGTTGGACTCGTGCAGCAGGTTGAGGCCGGTCTCCCACCGCACCATGCGGCCCGCCCGCTGGCTGGCCTCCATATAGTCCGCCGTGAACATATAGGTGATGCGGCTGGCAATCGACGGGATGGCCAGCAGCGCGCCCGCGCCGGCCACCGCCATCAGCGCAATCAGACGGCGGTCCAGGAAGATGGCGAACACAATCACGGCAACCGCCAAGCCGCCCCACGCGCCTTTGGAGAACGTGAAGATGCAGCACAGGCACATCATACCGGTCACACCGATGGCCAGCACCTTGACCCACATCTTTTTGCAGTAATACGCAAGGCCCGCCGCCATGGGTGCAAACAGCACCAGCAGGCTGCCCATGATGTTCGGGCTGCCGGTCAGCGAATACACGCGCGTGCGCACGCTTTCCTCGGTCTGGGACACCCAGCCCGCCGGAATGGGCGCAGCGATGATATACTGATAGATGCCGTGCAGTGCAATCGGCACCGCCATGGCAAGCAGCGCGCCGTAGAAAATCGCAAAATCGCGGTCATCCTCAATCAACCGCGTGACAAGGAAGAACCAGAACAGATACTGTACGACCGCGCGATATCCGTCCAGCGCAATGGACGGATAGGGCGAAACCGCGCATATCAGGAAAAAGCCCACGCCGATGAACAGCAGCAGATAAGCGTCCACAGGCGTTGCGCGCGTCTGAAGCGGCGCGCGGCGCATCGCGGTGTGCCACAGGATATAGGCAAACGCGGCGAGCATCAGGCATTCGTCCCATACCGAGCCGATAAAGGCGATTGGGATAACATTGCGGATGAAATAGTCCAGCGGCAGGTACATGGCCAGACACACAAGCAGCAGACCGCGCACGCCGAAAAACCGGCATACCCGGCCGATGACTCCGCCGCCGAGGAAGGTCGAAACCGGCTTCCAGATGGCAAGGCAGATGCGGTAAATCAGGCTCTGTGCCGCCGCATCACCCAGCCGTTCGACAAACCGCCGCAGCGCGGCGATAACGCGCGCATAGCGGCTGTTCGCCGCCGTGCAAATGGGCGAGGCGCAAAAGCCGTCCCACAGCCGACGGAACCGGGAATCCGGATACGCCTCCGCGACCTTCCGGAAAAATCCCGCGATTGCGCCCTCGTGATACCACGCACGCAGACGCATCGCCGCCCGCACCAGCAGGCTGTTTTGAAACATCGCTTTCATAGGCTTATTCCGCTGAATCCGCGATATCGACCATGTCGATGTTGCCGGTCGTCTCAAAATCGTTGGTCTTTACAATGAACGTGCGGCCCGCGCGCACTTCCTGCGTGCCGATGGAGGGTGCCGCCGTCCCCTCTGCCACGGTGGTTTCAATCGTGAACACCAAATCGCGCTTGTCCGGGTCGCGCGCGGTAACAATCTGGCCGTCCGCCGTGGTCACCTGCTGGTCGTACGGCTCAATCTGCATGTCCGTAATCACCGCATCGGTGTACGAGCTGCCGCTGACAATCTTTTTTCCGACCTGACTGTTGCGCTGCACTTCTTCCACCAGGAAGGGCGTTGCGCCGCGCACGCGGACGGTAACGGTCATGGGGACCTGTTTTGCGGCTGCATCCGCAATCTGCGGCGCAAACAGCTTATATCCTACGCCCGCAATGACGGCAATCGCCGCCACCAGCACGAGCAGGTCGACGATGTTGATAACGCCGAACAGCTTGCCCTTTTCATTGATAATCTTCATGTTTTTCCTCCGTTGGTAGGTTTGCGGCCGGTTTTCCGGCAGAAAACAGGAATGCCGCTTTGCGGCTATTATACCACAGAGGGGCAGGCGCGGCAAGTTTTATCCCGTGATTTCGCGCCACCAATCGACCAATTTACACCGAAATTCAATGGAATCCTGCTTTTCGGTTTGCGCTGCCGCCTCGTCGCAGGTGACGGAAAACGCCGTGCACCACCATGCGGCTTTGGGCTGCTGCGGCGCAAACGCCCCTGCCAGCAGCACGCTGCACGCGGTCACTGCCGCGACTGCCGCCCGTTTGTTCTGTTCTGTCATAAAAAATACCGCCTTCCGTCATCTGGTGTCCCCAGTATGCCCGGAAGGCGGCTTGCTTATACGGTTTCGGTCAGGAAAGTGTCCGCAAAACGGCGGGCGAGCATTTTCGCCGCAGTCTTGGCGCGGCCCTCGTCCGAGAACAGGCCGTACACGGTCGGCCCGGAGCCGCTCATCAGCGTGCCGTCCGCGCCGTTTTCCGCGAGAAACGCTTTGATTTCTCCAATCTGGCGGCGTTTGGTCGCGGTCACCCACTCCAGTACGTTGCTCAGGCGCTTGCAGACGCCCGCAAAATCGCCGTTTTCCAGCGCGCGAAGCATGCCCGCTGTGTCCGGATGGTTTTTCAGCTCCACCGCGTCAATTGCGGTGTAAGCCTCCTTGGTGGAAACCCCGAACGGCGGCTTGCACAGCACCACCCAGCAGTGCGGCATAGGCGGCAGAGCGGTCAGCTCCTCCCCGATGCCCTCGGCCAGCATGGTGCCGCCGCGCAGGCAGTACGGCACATCCGCGCCGAGCTTCAGACCCATTTCGCACAGCTCGTCGTCGGTCAGCCCCGTCTCGTGCAGCGTGTTCAGCGCGCGCAGCACCGCCGCCGCGTCGGTCGAGCCGCCGGCCAGTCCCGCGGCCACCGGGATGCGCTTTTCGATATGGATTTCGCACGTTTCCAGCAGCGTACCCGTCCGCTGATAGAATAACTCCGCCGCGCGGTAGGCCAGATTGCGCTCATCCAGCGGCAGATAGGGCAGGTTGCAGCTGAGCACAATGCCGCGCGGTTTTTTCTCGCCGTGGGTGAGAGCCACCTTGACCTCATCGTGCAGCGCCACCGACTGCATCACCATTTTGACCATATGGTAGCCGTCGTCCCGACGGCCGGTCACGTCCAGCGTCAGATTGATTTTTGCGCGCCCCTGCACCGTGGTTTCGGCGTGCGTGATTTCGTTTTTATTGTGAAATAACATGATTTCTCCCTGCTTATTTGGTTAATGGCACCTGTTCCGGCTTGCGGCCGCGGAACACGGTGACGGTCGTAAAGCCCGCGTCCAGCGCGTTGGCCGTGCAATCCGCCACGCCACGCCCGACCGTATCCAGCGTATGCGAATCCGAGCCGATGGAGATGCGCTCGCCGCCCATGCGGCGGTATTCATACAGGATATTCTGCGGCGGGCCGACTTTTTTCTGCCAACCGGCCAGTCCCGCAGCGTTCAGCTCAAGCGCATAGCCGTGGTCGATGCACGCGCGCAGTACCTGCTCCACGCGGTCCATATACTGGTCAAACGACGGCACATAGTCGCCGTGCTTCATCACGCGCAGCGGATAGTCGATATGCGCCAGCACGTCAAAACCGCCGTGCGCCTCCATTTCCAGCATCTGGTCGAAATATTCCTGCAAAAACGCATCGCAGTCCAGATGCTCATAGTCGTGGAAATAAATATCCAAATCGTTGGGCATGGCGTGCAGCGAGCCAATTACCATGTCCAGTTTGTGCCCGCGCACGAACGCATCCGCCGCAGGGTCGGCATGAATCTGCCCGATTTCGATGCCGGCCAGCACCTCGATTCCCTCCGCCGCATCTTTGGCCGCCCACACGTCGCGCAGACAGGCTTCCGCATCCCGGTTTTCCGCCGGACCGCGCGTGCGGTAAAAATCCAGATGGTCGGTGATGCCGATGATGTCCAGCCCCGCCGCGCGGCAGGCGCGCACCTTATCCGCCACCGTCTGCGGGGATGCGGCGTCCGCCGAATACCCCGTGTGCATATGCAAATCCACTCGCATTGCTTATTTCCGCCCTTCTATTTAATAAACATACATGGTCGCCGTCTGCACAAAGCAAAGGACGATTGCCGCCGTCATGCCGACGCTGCCGAATATCGCCCACATGGACGGCGCGCACGGGCCATGCTCCCATAGCTGCTGCTTCCTGCCGCGCACCAACAGCAGCGCGCCCACAATGGTCAGCACCGGCCAGCTCAATCCGTACAGTACGGGCAGCACCCCGTCCTCCGGCAGCAGGAACACGATAAATGAACCATAGCAGTTGAACAGCATGTGCAGCAAAACCGGCGTTTTCAGCGTGCCGGTGTAAAAATACGCATATGCCAGCAGCAAGCCCAGCAGAAACGCATAGAAAAACTGCGACAGGTTGGCGTGATACAGGCCGAACAGCAGCGCGGACACAAAGGCCGCGGGTTTCTGTCCGTACCGCGCCAGCCGGCGCGCGAACAGGCCGCGAAACAGCAGCTCCTCACACAGCGGGCCGAGCACGCATGCGCCCAGCAGCACGACCGCCATCGGCATTTCATTAAAGGTTTCGCTCACCAAATCGACCGGCTCCAGATGCGCCACCCGATAAACCAAATCATTCAGCCATGAACCGACCAGCGAGCCGACCCACATCAGACCGATGCCGATGACAAACCAGCGCCCCAACAGGCGCGCGGTCAGCGGCCGCTGCACCGGTTCGGATACGGGCATACGGCGGCACAGCCAATAGGACAGCGGCAGCGCGGGCAGATAATACCCCACCAGCGCAAGCAGGCTGTAGGTGGTGGGGCCGCCGTGCAGCCGTCCGGCATAGACCAGCCCCAGCAGCGCAAGCTGCCAGACAAACGCGCACACCATGGTCAGCACAAAGGCCCACCCCAGCCGCGCACAGTATTTTCGCTCCTGTCGGAGCTCGGTTTGCTGCATATTGTCCTCCCTGACGGCAGAAAAACAGGGCAAAGCCCTGTTGCCCCGCCCCGTTTTTCCAATCTCTTTGTTACTTTGCTTCGTTTACCAGACGCTCGGTGTCCTTGGCTATCATCAGTTCCTCGTTGGTGGGGATGACCAGCACGCGCACACGCGCCCAGTCGATGGAGATATCCATCTGCTTGCCGCGGTACTTGTTCTTCTCCGGGTCGATCTTGATGCCGAGGTACTCCATGTGCTCGCAAACGTCCCAGCGAACCGAACGGTCGTTCTCGCCGACGCCTGCGGTGAAGATGATGGCGTCTACGCCGCCCATCTCCGCAATGTAAGAGCCGATGATTTTCTTGACCGACAGGTTGAACATTTCCTTGGCCAGCGCCGCGCGCGCATTGCCGTCGGCAATGGCAGCGTCCAAATCGCGGAAGTCGGACGATACGCCCGAAATGCCCAGCATACCGGACTTCTTGTTCAGGATATTGATAACGTCCGCCGCAGAGATGTTCTCATGCTCTGCCAGGAACTCGATGATGGCCGGGTCCAGGTTGCCAGCGCGGGTGCCCATCGGCAGACCGTCCAGCGGGGTGAAGCCCATCGAGGTATCATAGCTCTTGCCGCGGTTGATTGCGCAGATGGACGAGCCGTTGCCCAGATGGCAGGTGATAAGGCGCAGCTCCTCAAGCGGACGGCCGAGCATTTCGGCAGCCTGCTGGGAAACATACTTATGGCTGGTGCCGTGGAAGCCGTAGCGGCGAATCTTGTACTTCTCATAGTACTCATACGGAATCGCGTACATGTAGTGCGACTGCGGCATGGTCTGATGGAACGCGGTGTCGAATACCGCAACCATCGGCACGTCCGGGCCCATAACGTCGCGGCAAGCCTGAATGCCGATGAGGTTGGGCGGATTGTGCAGCGGCGCCAGCGGTACGCAGTCCTCAATCGCCTTGATGACCTTTTCGGTGATGATGACGCTGTCCGAGAAGAACTCGCCGCCATGTACCACGCGGTGGCCGACCGCGTCAATCTCGCTCATCGAGGAGATAACGCCCTTTTCGGGGTCGAGCAGCACGTTGATGACCGACTGGATTGCTTCTTTATGCGTCGGCATTGCGATATCAAACTTGAATTTCTCATCCGACTTGTTGCCGGTGTGGGTGAGCACGCCGTCGATGCCGATGCGCTCGCACAGGCCCTTGGCCATGACCTCGCCGGACTCGGTGTCGAGCAGCTGATACTTGAGCGAAGAGCTGCCGGCGTTGATAACCAGAACTTTCATTTGCAAAACTCCCTTGTGCCGTATTTGGCGGCTTGCACAAAGCCGCGGAAGCCGATATAATAATGTTACACTCTTATATTACACGATTTGGCGCAAATGTACAAGCCAAATTTTACTCCGTGCCCCTGTGCATTTGCGATTTAAAGG
>NZ_CALWUQ010000035.1 GCF_944384695.1 uncultured Agathobaculum sp.
TACCTCCAAAGCGGGTGCTCCTTTCTGTCAATCAGTAAGCGGTTTTCTCGTTGCCTGCGCGGTCGATTCGGTCGACAATCAGCGCAATCGCCTGGTCGCCGGTCACGTTGGTCGCGGTGCCGAAGCTGTCCTGCGAGAAATGCAGCGCGATAATCAGCTGCTGCATGGGGTCGGTAAAGCCGAGCATGGAGGTGATGAGGCCGAGCGCCGCCATGACGCCGCCGCCGGGTACGCCCGGTGCGGCAACCATCGTCACGCCGAGCATCATAATAAAGGGTGCAAACAGGGGGAGCGTGGGCGTCAGGCCGCTGGCAATCATAATGCCCATCGAGCCGAGCACCAGACAAATGGTGTCGCCGTTTAAGTTGATGGTGGCGCACAGCGGCACGACAAAGTCTGCTACGTCCTCGTTAACATCGTTATTATAGGCGCAGTTCAGCGCAATCGGGATGGTAGAGGCGGAGGACTGGGTGCCCAGTGCGGTAAAATATGCGGGCACAACATTTTTCATGCTTTTGAAGTGGTTTTTGCGGCAGACGACACTGGCCAGTCCGAACTGCGAGAAGATATACAGCAGCTGGAGGACAATGATGATGCCGTACAGGGAGGCAAACATCTTGATGGTGGCAAACAGGCGGCCTTCTGCGGCAATGTTGCAGAACAGGCCCGCAATGTGAACCGGAATCAGCGGGATGATGATGTGCTTGAGCACGCCTGATACAATCCGCTGGAGGTCGCGGCACACATCCAGTAGGGAGGAGCCGCGCAGGTTGGCCATGCCGATGCCGAGCACGAAGGAAAGCACCAGTGCGGTCATGACGCTGAAAATCGGATCGACCTCAATGGTGAAAAACGGTTGAAAGGCGTTGCTTTCCAGTACATCGCCCGTAATGGGCTGAATCAGCGAGGGCAGCACCGCCTTGCCAATCAGAAAGGTCAGAAAACCGGAGACAACCGTGGTGCCGTAAGCCAGCAGCAGCGTGATGCCAAACAGGCGGTTGGCCTTCTTGCCCAGCTCCGCCATGCCCACCGTGATGAACGAGAGGATGATCAGCGGAATCATGAAGGACAGGAAGGTGGAGAACAGCGAAGTGAACGTGGCGAACAGGCGCACGATGGCGATAAATGCGGTGGAATCCGCAATGCCGAACCAGCCGCCGCACAGGCCGATCAGCGTACCGGCGATGATGCCGATAATCAGACGAATAAGCAATCCCAGTTGTTTCACGTAAATTTTCTCCTCTTTTTTTACAGTATAACTATTACTATACCAGATTGCTGCAATCTTCGCAAGTCGACAGCTTGGGAAGGAAAAATTAAAATACCTCTTGACAACCGCGCGGGCAAACGCTAATATAATAACATATTGCAAAAGGTGATGAACGGGTAAAGTAATCGCATCCCTGTCCGCAGAGAGCTGCCGGTCGGTGTAAGGCAGCGTCAGGAAACGGTGAAACTCGCCCGGGAGCGGTCCGCTGAAAGCCGTCAGGCCGGTAGGAGGGAACGGATGCCCACCGTTATTGGGGCGGCGTATTGTTAGATGCGCAATGAGTGGCCGTTTTTTGTGCGGCAACAAGAGTGGTACCGCGGAGTTATGCTTCGTCTCTTAATTTTGATTAAGGGACGAAGCTTTTTTTGTCCCTGTACACCAAAAGACAAGAAAGTGAGGACAAGAACATGGCAAGAACCATCCGAATTTTTGACACGACCCTGCGTGACGGCGAGCAGTCTCCCGGCTGCAGCATGAACCTGAACGAAAAAATCGAGGTCGCCAAACAGCTGGAGGCTTTAAAGGTAGATATCATTGAAGCGGGCTTTGCCGCTTCCTCGCCCGGCGATGCGGCTGCGATTGCCGCAATTGCGGACAATGTGCACGGCTCGACCATCTGCTCGCTGGCGCGCTGTGTGGAAAAGGATATTGACGCGGCATGGAATTCCATCCGTCGTGCGGATTCCGCCCGCATCCATACCTTCCTTGCCACCTCTCCGGTGCATATGCAATACAAGCTCAAGATGACGCCCGATGAGGTCATCGAATCGGTGGCGCACAATGTGGCCTATGCCAAAAAGTACTGCGAGGATGTCGAGTTCTCGGCGGAGGACGCCTGCCGCTCGGATTTGGACTTCCTGTGCCGTGTGTTTGAGACCGCCATTAAGGCCGGCGCTACTACGCTGAACATCCCGGACACGGTCGGTTATATGGTTCCCGAGGAGTATGCAGCCCGCATCCGCTATCTGCGCGAGCACACCGAGGGCATCGAGAACGTCATCCTGTCCTGCCATATGCACAACGACCTCGGCATGGCGGTCGCCAACTCTCTGGCCGGTGTGGAAGCCGGCATCAATCAGATTGAATGCACGATTAACGGCATCGGTGAGCGCGCGGGCAACGCCTCAATGGAAGAATGCGTCATGGCGCTCAACACCCGCAAGGATTTGTTCGGCGTGTCCTGCAACATCGAAACGCGCCAGATTTACCGCGCCAGCCGTATGATTCAGACGATTACCGGTGTTTCGGTCGCGCCCACCAAGCCGATTGTCGGCGCGAATGCCTTTGCGCATGAGGCGGGCATCCATCAGCACGGCGTGATGGCCAATAAGGAAACCTATGAGATTATGACGCCGGAATCGGTCGGCATCCCGAAGAATGCCATCGTACTGGGCAAGCACTCCGGCCGCCATGCGTTTGAAGAGCGCCTGCGCGAGCTGGGTTACACGCTGGATAAGGAAAAGCTCGACAAGACCTTCGAGAAGTTCAAGGCACTGGCCGACAAGAAAAAGGTCATCAAGGACCGCGACCTCGAAGCGCTGGTCGGCGCGGTGCCGGTTTCCGGCGAGGAGCGCTATACGCTGGACCGCTTTGTTATCAATTCCGGCAACACCATCACCTCGACGGCGGTTATCCGTGTTAAGAAGGGTGACGAGACGTTCGAGCGCGCCGCGGTTTCCGACGGTCCGATCAACGCCGCATTCCGCGCTATCAATAAGATTGTCGGCAAGGACGTGGAGCTGGAAGATTACACGCTGCGCTCCATGACCGACGGCGAGGACGCACAGGCCGAAGCGATTGCCAAGATCAGCATCGAGGGCAGCGAGATCGTCACCGGCCGTGGCGTATCGACCGACGTTATCGAGGCATCCATCAAGGCCTATATCAACGGCATCAACAAGTATTTCATCGACTGAGGGCAGGAGGAAACAACCGCTATGGGTATGACAATGACGCAAAAAATCCTCGCGAAACATGCGGGGCTGGACAGCGTTTGCGCCGGCCAGCTGATTGAGGCGAATGTCGATTTGACGCTCGCCAACGATATCACCGGTCCGGTGGCGATTCGCGAGATGGAAAAGGCGGGCTTTGACAAGGTGTTCGACAACACCAAGATTGCGCTCGTCATGGACCATTTTGCCCCGAATAAGGACATCAAATCCGCGGAGCAGTGCTATACTTGCCGCGAATTTTCCAAAAAGCACGGCATCGTCAATTTCTTTGACGTCGGCACCATGGGCATCGAGCATGCGCTGCTGCCCGAGAAAGGACTGACCGCCCCGGGCGAGCTGATTATCGGCGCGGACAGCCACACCTGTACCTACGGTGCGCTCGGCGCGTTCTCGACCGGCGTCGGCTCGACCGACCTTGCCGCCGGCATGGCGACGGGCAAGGCGTGGTTCAAGGTGCCCAGCGCTATCCAGTTCGTGCTGAAGGGACAGCTCCGCCCGTGGGTGTCCGGCAAGGACGTGATTCTGCATATCATCGGCAAAATCGGCGTGGACGGCGCGCTGTACAAGTCGATGGAGTTTGTGGGCGAGGGCGTCTCGTCCCTGTCGATGGACGACCGCTTCACCATCTGCAACATGGCGATTGAAGCGGGCGCGAAAAACGGCATTTTCCCGGTCGACGATAAGACGATGGCGTACATCAAGGGCCGCGTGAACCGTGATATCACGGTATTCGAGGCGGATGCGGACGCGGAGTATGAGCAGGTCATTGAAATTGATTTGTTCGCGCTGCGGCCGACAGTCGCCTGCCCGCATCTGCCGGAAAACACCAAGACGATTGACGAGCTGGGCCATATCGAGATTCAGCAGTCGGTCATCGGCTCGTGCACCAATGGCCGCATCGACGATATGCGCGTCGCGGCGGAGATTCTCAAGGGCCGTCACGTCAATCCGAACGTGCGCACCATTGTCATCCCCGCAACGCAGGAGGTTTACCTCCAGTGCATCGAGGAGGGCCTGGCGAAAATCTTCATTCAGGCGGGCGCTATCGTTTCCACCCCGACCTGCGGCCCGTGCCTGGGCGGACATATGGGCATTCTGGCGCACGGCGAAAAGTCGGTTTCGACCACAAACCGCAACTTTGTCGGCCGTATGGGCCATATTACCTCGGAAATCTATCTGGCGAGCCCGGCGGTCGCGGCGGCAAGTGCTGTTGCGGGCTATATCTGCGCGCCTGACGACCTGAAGTAAGGGAGGAAACAGCACAATGAACGCAAAAGGCAGAGTTTTTAAATACGGGGATAACGTCGATACCGACGTTATCATTCCCGCACGTTACTTAAATATTGCAGACCCGAAGGAATTGGCGACCCATGCGATGGAGGACATCGACGCGGACTTCGTCAAAAAGATGCAGCCGGGCGATATTGTGGTTGCAACGCGCAACTTCGGCTGCGGTTCGTCGCGCGAACATGCGCCGCTGGTCCTCAAGGAAAACGGCGTGTCCTGCGTGATTGCCGCATCGTTTGCGCGCATCTTCTACCGCAACGCCATCAACATCGGTCTGCCGATTTTGGAGTGCGAGGCGGCGGCAAACGGCATCGACGACGGCGACACGGTCTCGGTCAATTTTGACACCGGCGTTATCACCAACGAGACCAAGGGCGAAAGCTATCAGGCGGCAGCATTCCCGCCGTTTATCCAGAGCATCATCAAGGCGGGTGGCCTTTTGAAGTCGCTCAAGGAAAGAGGGGAATAAGCGATGCAGTACAATATTGCGGTCGTCAAGGGCGACGGCATCGGCCCGGAAATCGTCACCGAGGCAATGAAGGTGCTTGACAAGGTCGGCGAGAAGTTCGGTCATCAGTTCCATTACACCGAGGTACTCGCGGGTGGCTGCTCGATTGATGCCAACGGCATCCCGCTGACCGAGGAAACCATTGAAATCTGCAAAAACGCGGATTCCGTGCTGCTCGGCGCGGTGGGCGGCCCGAAGTGGGACGAAGTCCCCTCGGAAAAGCGTCCGGAAAAGGCGCTGCTCGGTCTGCGCGCAGCGCTCGGCCTGTTCGTTAACCTTCGTCCCGCGCAGATGCACAAAGCGCTGTCGGACGCTTGCCCGATTAAGCCCGAAATCATCGGGAACGGCTTTGATATCCTGGTTTGCCGTGAGCTGACCGGCGACGTATATTTCGGCAAGCATTACCGCCGCCAAAGCGAAAAGGGCTGGGGCGAGGTCGGCGCGGACGACATGAACTATTCGGTTTATGAAATTGAGCGCATCGGCCGCCGCGCTTTTGAGATGGCGATGAAGCGAAATAAGAAGGTCTGCTCGGTCGATAAGGCGAATGTGCTCGAGACCAGCCGCGTCTGGCGCGAGACCATGCACCGCATCAAGGACGAATATCCCGAGGTCGAATACTCGGACATGTACGTGGACAACTGTGCGATGCAGCTCGTGCGCAATCCGGGCCAGTTTGACGTGATTGTGACCGGCAACCTGTTCGGGGATATCCTGTCGGACGAAGCCTCGATGATTACCGGCTCGATTGGTATGCTGCCCTCGGCTTCGATGAATGAAACCGGCAAAGGCATGTATGAGCCGATTCACGGCTCCGCGCCGGATATTGCGGGCAAGGGTATCGCCAACCCGATTGCTACTATCCTGTCCTGCGCAATGATGCTGCGTTACTCCTTTGGCCTGAAGGATGAGGCGGACGCTATTGAAAACGCGGTCGAGGCCGTACTCGACGCGGGTCACCGCACCGCGGACATTGCCGCAAAGGGCGAAAAAGTGCTTTCCACCAGCGAGATGGGCGAGCTTATCCGCGCACAGCTTTAATCATGATACTATGAGGGGACGCAGCAAAGGGCTGCGTCCTCTTGCTTTTGACGAAGACTGGAAAGCGGCCGTATGCTTGTCGAAAAGATGCGGATAAAAAGGAATAAATGTGCAAGAAGTCGGGCGAAATACCCGACTTCTTGTCGGTATTTGTGCCAAAAAGAGATTTGCCATGCGGAGACTTGAGATTTTGCAAAGACTGCTGTATAATAAGATAGATTTTGAATACCCATTGTTCCATTATGAAAACAAAGAATGCAGGAGATAGAAAATGAAAACCGCTTCAATTTTGGGCGTGCATTTCCATGCAGTGACCATGCAGCAGGCCGTTGATGTGGCGATGAGCCGCATCCGTGCAAGGCAGAAGGGCTATGTGGTGACGCCGAATCCGGAAATCGTCGATCTTTGCCGCAGAGACAAGGATTATATGGGCATTGTCAACCGTGCGGCGCTTGTGCTGCCGGACGGTATCGGCATTATCTATGCGGCGAAAATTCTGGGCGAGGAGCTTTGCGGCAAGGTGGCAGGCGTCGAGTTTGGCGAGCATCTAATCGCGGCGATGGCTAAGGAGAGCATGCGGCTGTTCCTGCTGGGGGCTAAACCGGGCGTTGCGGAAAAGGCCGGGGAGAACCTGTGCAAAAAATATCCGGGGCTGGTACTGGCCGGCACGCATGACGGTTATTTCACCGATCCACAGACGGCGGTAGACGCGATTAACGCCTGCGGCGGTGCAGATGTGGTCATGGTTTGTCTGGGCGCGCCGAAGCAGGAACGGTTTATGGCAAATTACATGGAGGAAATCCATGCGACTCTGTTCTGCGGGCTGGGCGGCTCACTGGATGTATTTGCGGGCGTTGCAAAGCGTGCGCCGAAAATTTTCATCAAGCTGGGTCTGGAATGGTTTTACCGGCTGCTGTGTCAGCCGAGCCGTATCGGGCGCATGGTGAAACTACCCAAATTCCTGTTGATTGTCATCCGTGAACGGTTGTTCGGCGGCAAGCGTAAATAACGCGGGAAACGGAATCGGTTCGGTCTTGCGATAAAACCCGTAAAATATGGAGAAAATGGATTGGTAGAGCGGGAAGAATATCCAGACGACATGGGAAAAACGAATGCGGTCGATGGGGGATCGCCGCGAAAACTAAGGAAAAGGAATGTTTATGTTACCATTTCGAGAAATCACATTAGAGGACAAGCAAGCGGTGGAGGCATGCGGCTCGCATTATTATTATCATTTGTGTGAGCGCTGCTTTGTCGATTTGTTCATGTGGCGCAGCCACTATAATACGCAAATCTGCTTTCGCGATGGGTTCCTGTTGGTCAAGATGACACCGCTGGACGGCGGGCATGACTGCTATCTGGCCCCGGTGGGCGAAGGCGATTTGGGCGATGTGCTGGACGCACTCGAGCAGGATGCCGCGGAGCGCGGCATTCCGTTTGTGGTGGTGTCGGTGGCAGAACCGATGATTGAGCGGATTGAAGCGGCGCGGCCGGGCAAATTTGCCTTCTCGCACGACAGCGAGGACGGCGACGATTATATTTACCTGTCGGAAAAGCTGCGCACGCTGTCGGGTAAAAAGCTGCAAAGCAAGCGTAATCTGGTCAACCGGTTTCAGGCGGCATACGAAGGCCGCTGGAGCTATGAGGATATGACGCGCGACAACATCAAGGATGCGTTCGGTTATCATATCCGTTGGTGCAATCAGAATGGCTGCGCGCAGAACCGTGATTTTCAGGGTGAGACCTGTGCAATCGTGCAGGCGCTGCACAACTTTGACGCGCTCGACCTGCGGGGCGGGTTGCTGCGGCTGGACGGTGAGGTGATCGCCTTCACCTTTGGCTGCAAGGCGGAGCCGGATATGTATGTGGTGCAGATTGAAAAAGCCGATCACACCATCCCGGGTGCCTATCAGATGATTAACCAGCAGTTTGTTTTGCGGAACTGCGGCGACGTGCAATACGTCAATAGAGAGGAAGACCTCGGCTTGGAAGGCTTGCGCAAGGCGAAAAAATCGTACTATCCGGTCATGCGTGGTGTGAAATACACCGCAGTGCCGCGGGAGTCGCAGGCATGATCCGGCGGGCGCAGCCTCAGGATGTGCCGCGTATTCGGCAGCTTTGGGAAGCCTGTTTCCCGGATGAAGGCGGCTTTAACGATTATTTTTTCGCGCATTTCTTCGACTGCGGCACGGTGCTGCTCAGTGAGGAGCAGGGAACGCTGTGCGCGATGGTGCAAATGTTGCCGTACCGGCTGCTGACCGGCGGCACGGAGCGGGACATCACCTATATTTACGGTGCATGCACCGACCCGGCGCATCGCCGCAAAGGCCATATGGCGCGTCTGCTCGAAGCATCCTTTGCATTCGACCGTGAGCAAGGCAGGGTGGCTTCGTCGCTTATCCCGGCTGAGCCGTGGCTGTTCGATTTTTACCGACCGTTCGGTTACGAGCCGTTTTTCTATACGGAAAAGCGCGAAATCGTGCGCACTGCGGACGGCGAAGCACCGCGGCGGCTGACGCAGGACGATGTGCCGCAGATGGCGGCGCTGTATGACCGTTTGGCACCGGATTGCCGTATGATGCGCGATAAGGCGTATTGGCGGGCGCAGCTTGCCATGTTTGATGCGTTGGATGCAGGTGTGTTCGGCTGGTTTGCAGGCGAAACGCTTGCGGCATATGCTTTTTGCTGGACGGATACCGTACAGGAGGCGTTCGGTCTGACACCCGTGCGGGAGCAGGGGTTGCTCGCGGCGCTGGGGTTGCAGCAATGCACCGTGACCGGCTGCGGCGCGCAGACAGCGCTCGGCTGTATCAAATGGTATGAAATGCGGGAGGAATCCCGCGGATATATGAATTTAATGCTGAACTGAAAGGTGTGACAAGAGATGGTATACGTACTGTTGGCGGAGGGATTTGAGGAAACGGAAGCAATTACGCCGGCCGACCTGCTGCGTCGCGCAGGTGTAGAGGTCAAGCTGGTGGGCGTGACGGGTGAGCTGGTACACGGCTCGCACGGCATCGGCATCCAGACCGACTTGCCGATGGAACAGGCGGACTGGGACAATGCGGATATGGTGGTGCTGCCGGGCGGTATGCCGGGCACGAAAAACCTGTATGCGGATGCGCGTGTCACCGGTGCGGTGCGCAAGTGCTATGATGAAGGCAAGTATGTTGCCGCGATTTGCGCTGCGCCGTCGATTATTCTGGGCGGCATGGGGCTGCTCAAGGGCCGTAAGGCGACCTGCTATCCGGGCATGGAGGACGGCATGACGGGCGCAACCCCGCTCAAGCGCACCTGTGTGGTGGACGGACGCATCATCACCGCCTGCGGCGTGGGCGGCGCGCTGGATTTCGGCTGCGCGCTGGTATCCGCGCTGCGCGGCGAAGAGCAGGCGCGCCGGATTGCCGCCGAAGTTGTGCACCATGTCGAACGATAAAAAGGCACTGCGTCGCAAATTTCTTTCCGAACGCGCCGCACAGGATGCGGCGGAGAAGCAATGTATGGACAGAAAAATCACCGCGCATGTGCTGGAACATGAAAGCTATCGCCGCGCAGACTGCATTTTCGCCTATGTGTCGACACCGCAGGAGATTGACACCCGTGCGCTGCTGCGCGCGGCGCTGGCCGCGGGGAAAACCGTCTGCGTTCCGCTTTGCGGGGCGGCAGGCGAAATGACCGCGCGGCAGATTTCCTCGCTCGATGAGCTGCGGCCGGGTGCATATGGTATCGACGAACCGGATGCCGCTGCGCGGGAAATCCCGCCGGAGGAGATAGCGCTGGCGCTGATTCCGGCGCTTGCCTGCGACCGGCAGGGGTATCGTCTGGGCTATGGCGGCGGGTACTATGACCGCTTCCTTTGTCGGACCGGGGCCATCCGTATGGCGCTTTGCGCCGAGCAACGACTGATGGAAAGCCTGCCGCACACGGCGCTCGACCAAAGGTGCCGCTGGATTATCACGGAAAGGCAGGTGCTGCGCACGGATGAAGAATAACAAAATCGCGCTGCTGCCCGGCCTTTCGCTGTTTTTATGTTTTTGCCTGCTGACGGGCACCGGGAAACTGGTGTCCCGCTTTGGCGGCGGCGCACCGCTGCTTGCGCTGGCGGAATTTGTTTCGTTTGCGCTGCCGCTGGTCATGCTGGTGTTCTCCATGCGGGACCAGAAAAAGCTGCGGAAGAGATTACAGTCGCGCCGGCTGCGCAAGGGGATGCTGGGACTGACCGTCCGGCTCGGTGTTACGGTGGCGGTGCTTTCGCTGTTCCTGAATTTGCTGATTTACCACTTGGCGGGTCTGGTCGGCGCGGACTTGACGGCGATTGCGTTGGATGCGCCGCAGTCGGGGCTGAGCATGGGCGCCCGGTTCGCCGTCGTTGTTGTGCTTTCCGCAGTGATGGAGGAGGTATATCTGCGCGGCGCGTTGTTTACCGTGCATGAGGAAAGCGTCGGTACCTCGGCCTGCCTGATTTTCAGCGGTTTGGCGTTTGCCATGCTGCACGGCAGCCTGCTGAACTTTGCAGGCCCGTTTCTGGCCGGGATTGCCTACGCATACCTGACCTATGTATCCGGCAGCGTATGGCCTGCGGTTTTGGCGCACGGCGTCAACAACCTGTATTATGTGTTTGTGCTTTGGATCACGGATACTTATGCGGCTTTTGGCATTTGGAGCTATTTTGCGGCAATCAATGCGCTTGTGCTGCTGCTTTTCCTGTATTTGACGCTGCGCGAGCTGGAAACGCTGCTGACCAGAGGCTGCATTCCTCATTTTGAAAAAAGCGCCGGTTTGTATGACCTGTGGTTGCTGGTGCGCAATCCGGGTATGCTGGCTTTTGTGCTTGCCTTTGCGGCAAAGCTGATTATGGACCGCGTGTTATAACGGAAAACAGAAAAATATTGAGGTGAGACAATGGAGAATAATTTCAATCAGGAGACACAGCGTATCCCGCAGCCGGAGCAACAGCAGCATCGCCGCCGCAGCCGCCGCCAGAAAAACGGCGGATGCGCAGGCACCGTGGTGTATGTCATTGCCGTGCTGGGTATTTCGATTATCCTGTCGCTCGCGGCAATCTTTGTCGCCAATGACGTGTTTGCGTTTGTCAAGGAGAATGCAGTCAAGGAAATTACGGTTTCGGAAAATACCGACCTGCTTTCGGTGGCAAAGCAGCTGGATGATGAGGGCGTCATCAATTACGGCACCATCTTCAAGCTGTACGTCCGAATCAAGGGCGATAATGAGGGCGTGCTGGCAGGCTCGTATTCGCTCAACCCCAATATGGATTACGGCCAGATTATTGACACGCTGGTTAACGCTTCGAGTACGGAAACCATGCAGATTACCGTCCCGGAGGGTTATTCGATTGCGCAGATCAAGCAGCTGCTGCTGGATGAGCATGTGTGCACCGAGGATGCGCTGAACGAAGCGCTCAACGAATATCCGTTCAAGCACACCTTCCTGCAAAATGAGCTGCCGGCAACCGAAGGCTGGCTGGAGGGGTATCTGTTCCCGGATACCTATGAGATTTACAAGGGCAACGCAACGGTGGTCGATACCATCAACAAGATGCTCAACAACTTTGAAACCAAATATGATGCGGACATTCAGGCCGGTGCGGAAAGCCTTGGCCGGTCGATGCACGATATCGTCACCATTGCATCGCTGGTTGAGCGCGAGGCGCAGGCGGACAGCGAGCGCGCGACGATTGCGGGCGTTATTTACAACCGACTGAACAATTCCAGCGAGTTCCCGTATTTGCAGGTGGACGCATCCGTGCTGTACGGCCTCGGCCGGACGAGCGGTACGCTCAGTGAGGCGGATTTGGCGTCCGATACGCCGTATAACCTGTATACCAAGCAGGGCCTGCCGCCCGGACCGATTTGTAATCCCGGTTATGCCTCTCTGTATGCGGCGTCTCATCCGGAACAGCACAATTATTACTATTATGTCGCTATGCCGGACGGCACGCATCTGTTTGCCAACAGCTATGCGGAGCATGAGGCGAATATTGTAAAGTCCAATGCGGCGCAGGCGGCTGCCGCCGCAAACGCGGAGGGCAGCAGTGAACAATAAGATGCCTGAACTGCTCTCGCCTGCGGGCGATATGGAAAAAATGCGTTTTGCCATCGCATATGGCGCGGACGCAGTATATTTTGCGGGACAGCGGTTCGGGATGCGGGCCGCTGCCGCAAACTTTGACGATGAGGAGCTGCGCGCAGGCATCGCCTATGCGCATGCGCACGGGGTCAAATGCTATATCACGGTCAATATCATGCCGTCCGAGTGCGATTTATCCGCATTACCTGCGTATCTGGAGCTGCTCGCAGATGCAGGGGCGGACGCCCTGATTGTGGCGGATGTCGGCGTGATTCGGCTGGCGCAGCGTTATGCGCCCAAGGTGCCGCTGCACATTTCGACCCAAACCAGCATCCTCAACCACGAGGCGGCAAACTTCTGGGCGGATTTGGGCGCGGAGCGCGTTGTGCTCGCGCGTGAGCTTTCGCTGGAAGAAATTGCGGAGATTCGCGCCAAAACACCGAAGGAGCTGGAAATTGAGGCATTTGTACATGGCGCGATGTGCATTTCCTATTCCGGGCGCTGCCTGATTTCGCAGTATATGACCGGACGGGACGCCAATCACGGCGCATGCGCCCAGCCCTGTCGCTGGAATTACGCGCTGATGGAAGAAAAGCGGCCGGGTGAGTTTTTTCCGGTCGAGGAGGATGCCCGCGGCACCTATCTGTATAATTCCAAAGATATGTGCATGATTGAGCACGTGCCTGAGCTGGTGCGCGCCGGGGTGGATTCCTTCAAAATCGAGGGGCGCAACAAGACGGCGTATTATACCGCCTGCGTGACCGGCGCATACCGTGCGGCGATTGACGCTTATGCCGCCGACCCGGCGGGTTTTGTGCTGCCGCAGTTCTGCCGCGAGGAAGTGAACAAGGTCAGCCACCGCGAATACTACACCGGCTTCTACTTCGGTTCGGAGGAAA
The DNA here is from genome assembly GCF_944384695.1 of uncultured Agathobaculum sp. Lineage (GTDB taxonomy): Bacteria > Bacillota > Clostridia > Oscillospirales > Butyricicoccaceae > Agathobaculum. The sequence continues at coordinate 13,045 of NZ_CALWUQ010000035.1, forward strand.
ACGGACAGCACTACGGCGACAGCCAGTACATCCGGGAATACGAGGTGGTGGGCATGCCGGTCGATTGTGGTGCGGACGGGCATGCGGTGTTCGCTTTGAAAAACCGCATTTTCAAGGGTGAGGAGCTGGAGCTTATCCAGCCGGGCAAGCCGCCGTATCGTTTCCACGCGGATGATGTGGTCAACGACGAGGGCGAGGCACTCGATTTGTTCAATGTACCGCAGATGCACGTGCATTTTTGCTTCTCGTTTGCGGTGGACGAATACGCGATTTTACGCAAGAAAAAAGAACGGCCTTCATAAGGCCGTTCTTTTTCGTTTTTTTAGCCATGTTCCGCCCAATCCAGACTTCGGCCGACCGCCTTTGCCCAGCCTGCCAGCAGCCGCTGGCGGGTATCCTCCTCCATGGCGGGTTCATAGAATGTATCACAGCGCCAAAGCTGGGTCAGCTCCTCCCGGCTGCGCCATACACCGGTAGCAAGCCCTGCCAGATAGCAGGCGCCCAGCGCGGTCGTTTCGCGGATGACCGGACGGCGAATGGTGCAGTGTGAGATGTCCGCCTGAAACTGCATCAGGAAGCTGTCGCGGCTCGCGCCGCCGTCCACCGACAGCGAGGACAGCGGCACGCCGGTATCGCGCGCCATCGCGTCCAGCAGGTCGTTGACCTGATAGACGATGGATTCCTGTGCGGCGCGGATGATATGCTCGCGGGAGGTGCCGCGCGTCAGGCCGATGAGACAGCCGCGTGCATACATGTCCCAGTGCGGCGCGCCAAGGCCGGTGAACGCGGGCACAAGATATACGCCGCCCGTATCCGGCACCTTTTTTGCATAGTATTCCGCGTCGCGGCTTTCCGCAAAAAAGCGCATTTCATCCCGCAGCCACTGGATGACCGCGCCGCCGACAAACACGCTGCCCTCCAGCGCATACTGCGTTTCGCCGCCGATGCGGATGCCGATGGTGGTGAGCAATCCGTTTTTGCTCTCACAGGCCTGTGTACCGGTGTTCATCAGCAGGAAACAGCCGGTGCCATAGGTGTTTTTTGCGTCGCCCGGCGCAAAACAGGTCTGCCCGAACAGGGCGGCCTGCTGGTCGCCTGCAATGCCGGCAATGGGGATATCGCCGCCCGGCATGGCGAGCGTGCCGTATACCTCGCTCGAAGAACACACACGCGGCAGCATGGCGCGCGGAATGTCAAGCGCTTCCAGCAGGGTATCGTCCCAGTCCAGCGTATGGATGTTGAAAATCATAGTGCGGGCGGCGTTGGTCGCGTCCGTGATATGTACCTTGCCGCCGGTCAGCTTCCAGACCAGCCAGCTGTCCACCGTGCCGAACAGAATGTCGCCGCGCGCGGCTTTCTCGCGTGCACCTTCCACATGGTCGAGAATCCACTTGATTTTTGTGCCGGAAAAGTAAGCGTCCGGTATCAAGCCGGTCGTTTGCCGGATATGCGCGGAAAGACCCTGCGCCACAAGTCCGTCGACGATATCGGCCGTGCGGCGGCATTGCCAAACAATGGCGTTGTAAATCGGCCGGCCGGTTTCCCGCTCCCAAAGGATGGTGGTTTCGCGCTGGTTGGTGATGCCGATGCCGGCAATATCGCGCGGCGAAACGCCGGAGGCGGCCAACACCTCGAGCATCGCGGCGTATTGCGTCGACCAGATATCCATCGGGTCCTGCTCGACCCAGCCCTCATGCGGATAATGCTGCGTCAGCTCATGCTGACGGATGGCCAGAATGTTCTGCTCGCGGTCAAACAGGATGGCACGCGAGCTGGTGGTGCCTTGGTCCAAAGCCAGAATATATTGCGCCATGTTTTTCGCCTCGCTTTCGTAAAATAATCATACCCTGAGGGGGTGCCGCTGTCAATATGTCTGCGGTTTGCGAGGCATGGGGTCGCTTTATACGATTTTTGTTTACATTATAGCGGAGCGATGGTATAATTAACATGAATTTTTGCGTCCGAAAGGGGGACGAGAAGTTGAATAAGCCATCTCGAAAAACGCTTCGGCCGGGCAGCAGCGTGTTTTTTGTGTTGTTTCTCCTGTTTGCCCTGGGCAGCATGTATTTTTCCGTGATATATGGATTGATTGGCATTGTCCTTGGCATCCTTCTGCGCATGATTGCGCTGCATGGGGAGGAGGAGCGCAGCCGTCAGATGCAGGCGCTGATGGACAATATTGTGATTGACGGCGGGGAAATCCATCCCGCAGTGACCCATTCCCCGCTGCCGACCGTGGTGGCGCTGGCTACAACCGGCGAAATCGTCTGGGCAAACAGCGCGTTTGCGGATATCAGCGGGCAGTTTGCCGGTGCGCGGCATATGCGGCTGACCGAGCTTGCGCCGACCTTTGAGACCCGTTGGCTGATTGAAGGGAAAACCGAGTTCCCGGGTGAATTGCGGATGGGCCGCAGGGCATATCATGTGTTCGGCAGTCTGGTGCAGAGCGATGCGGGACAGATGATGATGCTGCATTTTCTGGACTGCACGGAATACGTGCAGCTGCGCGACGCGGCGGAAACCCGCCGTCCGGCGATTGCGGTCATTGCAATCGACAATTATGAGGAACTGACCAAGAATGCGACCGATTCGGAGAAATCGACCATTCTGGCGGGCATCGACAAGCGGCTATTTGCATGGATAAAGGACTGCAATGCGGTGCTGCGCAAATATGACCGCGATAAATACATTTTCATCATCGAAAATGCCGAGCTTGACAAGCTCAGCGCGCGCAAGTTTGCGGTTTTGCAGGATGTGCGCGATATTCAGAACCATGAAGGCGTCATTGCAACGCTGTCCATCGGTATCGGCAAGGACGGCGAAACGCTGGCGGAGTGTTATCAATATGCCGGTCTGGCAATTGATATGGCGCTCTCGCGCGGCGGCGATCAGGCGGTCATCAAAAACCGCTATACCTTCGAGTTCTACGGCGGTCTGACCGAGGAGGTCGAAAAACGCACCAAGGTCAAAAGCCGTGTGGTGGCAAATGCGCTTTCCCAGCTTATCCGCGATTCCTCCCAGGTGCTGATCATGGGCCACCGGAACAGCGATATGGATGCCATCGGCGCCGCATCCGGTATGGTGTGCGCCGCCCGTGTCAAGGGCAAGCCGGTGCATATTGTGGTCGACCGGGAGCACACCATGGCGGGCGATCTCATTGAACGGCTGGAGACGCTGCCGGAATATAAGGATGTGTTCATCAGCGCAGAGGACGCGATGATCCTATGCGATTTCAACACGCTGTTGATTGTGGTGGACGTCAATCGTCCGGGTTATGTCGAAAACGAAGCGCTGCTGCAATCCATCAATAAGGTGGCGGTCATCGACCACCATCGCCGCGCAGCGGATTATATTGAAAACGCGGTCGTTTCGCTGCATGAGCCATATGCCTCGTCCGCATCCGAGCTGGTCAGTGAGCTGCTGCAATATCTGGTGCCGACCAGCGGCATTTTGAAGGGCGAGGCAGAAGCGATGCTCGCGGGTATCTATCTGGACACCAAGGGCTTTTCGATGCGCACCGGCGTGCGCACGTTTGAGGCGGCTGCGTATCTGCGCCGTGCAGGCGCGGAGGCGAGCGACGTCAAGCATTTGTTCCAGTCCAGCTTCACACAGTATATGGAGCGGCAGAAGCTGATTTCCTTCGCGCGCGACTGCGGGCAGGGCGTTATTTTTGCCATCACCGATGAAGAGGTGGACCGAATAGCGGCGGCACAGGCGGCGGATGAGTTGCTGAGCATCATCGGCACGCGCGCAAGCGTAGTGGCGTTCCGCAGCGGCAATGATATGGTGGTTTCGGCGCGTGCCTCCGGTCAGGTCAACGTGCAGCTGCTTATGGAGCGGCTGGGTGGCGGCGGTAACCACTCGGCGGCGGGGGCGCAATTGCGCAATACCACGCCCGAAGAGGCGGACAGCATGATTACCGAGGCGATACGCGGCTATTTTGCCGATCAGCAAACCGATAAACCGGCGGAGCAATGAGCCGTCCGGCTTCTATCAGATACAGAAAGTCAGAAAAGGAGTTAATACAATTATGAAAGTGATTCTCAAAGCCGATGTCAAGGGCAAGGGCAAAAAGGGCGACCTGATTGAGGTAAGCGAGGGCTACGGCCGCAATTTTCTCATGCCGCGCGGGCTGGCAGAGCCTGCCACGGCGGACAACCTGAACGTCAAGAAGGCGCAGGACGAGGCGCATGCGCGCAAGGTTGCGCTGGAGCAGCAGGCCGCGCGCGAAGCGGCGGAAAAGCTCAAGGTAAGCCCGGTCAAGGTACCGGCTAAGGGCGGCTCGGGTGGCCGTCTGTTCGGCGCGGTGACCTCCAAGGAAATTGCGGAGGAGCTGAATAAGCAGTATGGTTTGAATGTGCCCAAGCAGAAGATTGTGCTCGAGGAGCCAATCAAGACCTTCGGCGTGCATCGCGTGAAGGCAAAGCTCTATCAGGATATCGCGGGCGAGATTCTGGTGCAGGTAGTGGAAGCCTGACGGCTTCGATTGGAACAGGCTGTTCCAATCGAGGGAACCTTGCCGCGCAAAGGCGCGGACAAGGTTCAGGGATTGCGAAAAGTTCCGGTATGCGAAACTTTTCTCCGTCAGATGTATAAAAAGTCAGGCGCATGTCCTGACTTTTTATGAAATTTCCTGCTTTGCGGGGAAATTTCTGAAGAATGGCCGCGCGGAGCGCGGCAAAGCGAATCCTTTTGCAGAAAGGCGGTGCGGTTTTGGATGAGCTTTTGATGCGGCAGGTGCCGCAGGACCTGACGGCGGAGCAGTCGCTTTTGGGCGCGATGCTGGTCGACCCGAACTGCATCCCTGAGGTAATCGAGCAGGTGCGCGCGGACGACTTTTATGCCGACGAGAACAAGCGCATCTTTGAGACTATCTATTCCATGTTCAACGGCGCGCAGCGTATCGACCCGGTCACGGTGCTCGATATGCTCACGCGCATGGGGTATTATGACGAGGCGGGCGGCCGCGCGTACCTGTTCCAGCTGATGGAGGTCACGCCGGGTGCGCGCAACGTGGGCGAATATGTGCGCATCGTGCGCGATAAAAGCCTGCTGCGTCAGCTCGCAGATGCGGGCGGCGAGATTCAGCAAAATGCACTGGAGGCGCGCGGCGAAGCGTCCAGCATCGCGGAACTGGCCGAACAGCGTATTTACGGCATCCGGCAGGGACGCGAAATCAAGGGCCTGTCCAAGCTCAGCGAGGTCATTGCCGATTTGTATACTGAGCTGGATGAGCGCGCCAAGTCGGACAGCGACATTCCGGGCATGTCGACCGGATTCCATGCGCTTGATACTGCGCTGACCGGCCTGAATAAATCCGACCTTATCCTGATTGCGGCGCGTCCCGGCATGGGCAAGACGGCGTTTGCGCTCAATGTTGCGCTCAACGCTGCCAAGGCCAGCGTCAAGGATAAGCCGCGCGGCTACAAAAAGGGGACGGGTGTGTGTGTGTTCCAGCTCGAAATGGGCAAGGAACAACTGGCCAGCCGCTTTTTGTCGAGCGAGGCGCTCATCGAGTCGCAGAAGCTCAAAACCGGTAATCTGGATGAAGAGGATTGGGTCAAGATTGCCCGCGCGTCGGGGGTATTGGCCGGGCTGAACATCTATGTGGACGACAATCCGGCTATTACAGTTGCCGAAATCAAGGCAAAGTGCCGTCGTCTGGGCGAGGAACTCGGCCTCATCGTCATCGACTATTTGCAGCTGATGCATGTCGGCGGACGGCACATGGACAACCGTGTGCAGGAGGTTGCGGAAATTTCGCGTTCGCTCAAGATTATGGCAAAAGAGCTGAATGTGCCGGTCGTGTGCCTGTCGCAGCTGTCGCGTGCATCCGAGCAGCGCTCGGATAAGCGGCCGATGCTGTCCGATTTGCGTGAATCCGGCGCCATCGAGCAGGACGCAGATATCGTCATGTTCATTTATCGTGACGACTATTATGATGATGAGAGCGAGAACAAAAACATTGCGGAAATCATCATTGCGAAAAACCGACACGGCGCAACAGGTACGATTGAATTGCAGTGGATCGGTCAGTACACGACCTTCTCCAACCCGGACCGTATCCATGGAGACTAAGATGATGCTGAAAATGGTAAAGCGGACCATTGCGGCATATGATATGCTGCGGCAGGGGGAGCCGGTGCTGGTGGCGCTGTCGGGCGGGGCGGATTCGGTGGCGCTGCTGCGCGTGCTGTGCGAACTGGGCTATCCGGTGCGGGCGTTCCACTTGAATCACTGCCTGCGCGGCGCGGAGTCCGAGCGGGACGAGGCTTTCTGCCGGGCGCTGTGTGCGCGGCTGGGCGTTGAGCTGATGGCCGAGCGCGTGGATGTTGCCGCACAAGCGCGGCAGCAAGGCGCCGGCGTGGAGGAAACCGCGCGCCGTATCCGCTATGCGCGGCTGCAAGATGCTGCGCAAGGTGCAAAAATTGCCACGGCGCACACCGCGGACGACAATCTGGAAACCGTGCTGTTCCATTTGGTACGCGGAACCGGTCCGAAGGGACTGGCGGGTATTCCGCCCGTGCGCGGGCAGATTATCCGTCCGTTGCTGCGGGTGGAGCGCGCGCAGGTGGAGGCGTATCTTGCGTCGCTGGGACAAGATTATGTCACCGACAGCACAAACGAGGAAGACGCCTATACCCGCAACCGCATCCGGCATACGGTCGTGCCCGCACTGCGGGCCATCCAGCCGTCGGAGGCACAGGCCGCGGCGCGGCTGGGCGACCTGC
>NZ_CALWUQ010000036.1 GCF_944384695.1 uncultured Agathobaculum sp.
AGAAGTGCGTATAAATGCCCTCAATTCGGAAAAAAAGTATGCATGGAAGGCGACGGGAGGACGGATCAGAATACCATTATCCGTGATACGGGCTGTGACATGATTCAAGGGTATTATTACTATCGGCCGATGGAGCTTTCGGCGGTGTACAGTTTGCTCAGCGAGAAAACACGTTCTGATTGAGGCATATCATGACGTATAAAAAAACCGACTGCTGTTGTGCAGTCGGTTTTTGTTATGTTAAGCCGCTCTCAATTGGTCGGATTATGCTTCGGGTTCCGTATGGCGCAAATCCCAATCAATCGGCGGGATACTGTTTTGCTCCAGAAAGGCGTTGCATTTGGAAAAATGATGGCAGCCGAAAAAACCGTTGTAGGCGGAGAGGGGGGAGGGATGGGCGCATTCCAGCACAAGGTGCTGCGGTGCGGTGATGAATTTCTTTTTCGAGCGCGCGTTTCCGCCCCACAGAAGGAATACGATTGGCTTTTCGCGGTCGTTCAGCTTTTGGATGACGTGATCGGTAAAGGTAGTCCAGCCGATATTTTTATGGCTGTTGGCTTGTCCGCGCCGCACAGTCAGTGTTGTGTTGAGCAGCAGCACACCATGCTTTGCCCAAGGGGTCAGCGTACCGTTTTGCGGCGGGTCAATGCCGAGATCGCTTTTAAGCTCTTTGAATATATTTTGCAGGCTGGGGGGCGGCACAACGCCGGGCTGGACCGAAAAGCATAGGCCGTGCGCCTGTCCGGGTCCGTGATAGGGGTCCTGTCCGAGCAGAACGGCTTTCACATCCGCATATGCGGTATACCGCAGTGCATTAAAAATATCATTCATGGGAGGATAAATGGTCTGTTCCGCATATTCTTTTTTCAGCCAATAGCGGATGCGCTTGTAATAATCCTGCTGAAACTCATCCGCCAGTATTTCGTCCCAGTCATTTCCTAAATGTACCATAACAGCCTCCTGATTGAGTTTGCATCCATTATAACACAGGACTATCAAAAAAGCCATTGACAGGAAGCGTACATTCGATTATACTATAACTGTACTAACACACATAATACAGTTAGAACACATGGAGGAAAGGAGGCGCGGGTGTGATCAAGATTGACTATCGGGATGCACGGCCAATCTATGAACAAATCGTCGATGGCGTGGAGACGCTTGCGCTGCGGGGCGCACTGCCGGCCGGCAGCCAGCTGCCCAGTGTCAGACAATTGGCCATGGAGCTTTCCATCAATCCAAACACCATTCAGCGCGCATATGCCGAGCTGGAGCGGCGCGGCGTCATTTATGCAGCCAAGGGACGCGGCAATTTTATTTCGGACAATACGGCAGCGCTGTGTCAACGACGTCTGGAGGAAATCGGGACACAGGTACATGCGCTGGCAGAGCAAGCGCGTGCGCTTGGCGCAAAAGACGAGCAGATACGCGCATGGGTTGAGCTGAAAGGAGATGGTACGGCATGATTACAGCGGAAAATGCAACCAAACGATTTGACAACATCACTGCGGTCGATCATGTGTGCGCGGAGGTGCGGGACGGTTCGGTTTATGGGCTGATTGGATCAAACGGCGCAGGAAAGTCGACGTTTTTGCGCATGCTGGCGGGTATTTTGAAACCGGACGAAGGCGCAGTACGCATTGACGGTGCAGATATATTTGAAAACACTGCGCTGAAAGAACGGTTTTTCTTCATCTCAGACGAGCAGTTCTTTTTCTCCAACTGCACGCCCGCAGAGATGAAGGATTATTATAAACGCTTTTACCGGCATTTCAATGAGGAACGCTACCGCAAGCTGATGCAGGGCTTTGGTTTGGACGAAAAACGCAAAATCCGCACGTTTTCCAAGGGAATGAAAAAGCAAGTTTCGGTGATTTGCGGCATTTGCGCGGGTACGGATTATCTGTTCTGTGATGAGACGTTTGACGGGCTGGACCCCGTCGTGCGTCAGACGGTCAAGAGCTTGTTTGCCGAGGATGTGGAAAGCCGTGGCCTAACGCCCGTCATCGCGTCGCATAACTTGCGCGAGTTGGAGGATATTTGCGACCATGTCGGTCTCCTGCATCGCGGCGGCATCCTGTTTTCACGCGATTTGGATGAAATGAAGCTGGATATGTTCAAGATGCAGTGCATTTTTACGAACACCTTGCCTGCGGATGCATGGCAGGGCATTGACATATTGCATCTGGAGCAGCGTGGCTCGTTGTATACGCTGACCGCACGCGGCGGTCGGGAAGAGCTGCTGGCGAAGGTGAATGCAATGCATCCTACCTTCTGCGAGCTGCTGCCGCTGACGCTGGAGGAAATCTTTATCAACGAAACGGAGGTGGCCGGCTATGACATCAAAAAGCTTCTCTTCTAAGGGTCTGCTGGGCGACAGCCTGCGCCGAAATCTGTGGGGCTTTGTGCTGGGCGGCGTTGGATTCTTTTTCTCGCTGCTGCTGCCGGTTTTGATGACCATGCAGCGGGCGCTGGAAGAGCGCGCCGAGCAGCTGCAGCAGTTTCCGGAATTGGTCGACCAAAACTGGCAGACTGCACTCTCAACGGTGTCTGCGCTGCTGGGGGGCGGCAACCCCTTTGTGAAAACAACCTTTGTCGTGATGGCGATTGTGTGCGGCATTGCAATGTTTGCGTATCTGCATACGCGGCAGAAAGTGGACTTTTATCACAGCCTGCCGATTTCCCGCACGCAGCTGTTTGTCAATAATTATTCAACGGGTGTGGTTTTTACCGTTTCGACCTATGTGGTGATGCTGGTCATCACATTGGTTTGCACCTTTGCCATGGGATTTGGCGCGGCGGTCGATTGGGGCGCCATCGGCGGCGCGGTGCTGTGCCATCTGATTGTATTCCTGCTGCTGTATGCGCTGACTGTGCTGACAACCGTGGTATGCGGCAACACCGTGATTACCCTGCTGCTGCTTGCGTGGGTGCTGCTGTCTCCTATGCTGGTACGCTTATTGTACAGCGGCCTGTGCAAAAAATTTTATGAAAGCTATGCGATGGAGTCGGCCGATATGAAAGCCACATTCCATCTGTCGCCGCTGGTACAGTTCTTTTCGCTGGACGGCCTGCATTATGAACGTGTGGGAATGATGGGAATCTACACCGAGCGCACCTCAGCTCTCGGATTGCTATTGGTGTATTTGGCGGTGGCGGTTGCCGTTACGGTGCTCGGTTGGTATTTGTTCCGCATTCGCAGAAGCGAGAGGGCGGGGGTAGCGCTGGCGTTTGCCCCGGCTAAGCTGCCGATTAAGGTGTATATGTGCCTGATAATGGGCGTGGCATTCGGGCTGGTATTCGGCATGATTGCAGGAGACTTCTGGTTCTGGGTCGGGCTGGTGCTTGGCACGATGCTGTTCCACTGGATTGTGGAAATGATTTATGCCTTTGACTTCCATGCCATTTTCGCAAAGCCGGTGCACCTTGCGGCGATACTGGTGGTTCTGTTTGCGGGCATGCTGTGCATGAAATTCGATGTCGCCGGTTATGACAGCTGGCTACCGGACCGTGACAGCATTCAGGCTGTAAGCATCGGCGGCAGTACAGAGAAGGAACTGACCAATCCGGACAACATTGACGCGGTTTATCAGCTGGCAGAAATGGGAACGCAGGTCAACCGTGACGCCCTCTATGAAGAAGGCGATTATCGCGTTTTGACATTGCGGTTCCGAATGAGCGGTAGAACAGCGGTGCGCCTTTTCCTTCTGCCGGATGACGACGAGGTAAAAACGCTCTGCAATCAAATTTATTGTTCTGAGGAATATAAGCGCGCTTCGTGGCCGCTGTTCCAGGTGGAGTTAGAGCAGCAGAATGCGGAGAACCGATTCAGTCTGGATATTTACACAAACGAAAGAGGCTATGGGGTTGCCTCGACGCTGAACAACTGGGATGATATCTGTCAGGTTTTGACTGCGTTGCAGAAAGAGTCGCTCGCGCGGACACAAAACGGCTTGCCCGTGCTTCGGTTGGAGATTTTCCAAGTGGATATGGACGGCATTAAGATGTGGAGGGGGGACGCTTATGTGACGGCAGAGGATAAAGAGACCCTTGCGCTGATTGAAAAGCTGACGGGCATCAAGCCAATGCCGCTGTCGGTGGATGACATCGAGCAAATCGAACTCCAGTATAATACGCAGGGTGTAAACGGAGATATGATGTGGCAAAGCGTGGAAGTCACGGATCCGGCCGATATCGCGGCACTGTTACAAAATGCGGCCAATCGAGATGCAATGAATCTGGGCAGCATAAGCACTGCGGCAGAAAAGGGCTTCCTGTTGGATGCACGCACGGAAAGCGTAGAGATTATGGCCTGCGTGAGGTCGGGCAGTTCGGAAGATTGGTACTGGTTGGCCTATGCCGAAGGAGATTGGCCGGAGGATGTGGTAGAGAAGTACCGTCCGGACGGATTTGAGGCGGCAAATGACAATGTCACCTCCGGCGGCATGTCAATGGGGACTGTTGGATGAGACGGCGCGATTTGTGCGGTGTCCTTCTGCTGCTGGCTTACCTGCTGGGTGTGGGATTGGTAACCGGGCCGTCGCTCTATCAGCTTTTGGTCTGGCATTTTCCTACACCGCGGTTTGAGCTGATTCCATTTGCCGATATCTTGCGTGTCCTAAAGGATACGACATCTCCGGGGCTGGGCGCGTTTATGAATATTGCCGGCAATCTGGCGCTGCTTGCACCGCTGGGATTTCTGCTGCCGCTGTTCTGGCGATATTTCAACAGGGCAGGGCGTACCATCCTGTTTGCGGCGGGCTTGTCGCTCAGCATTGAGCTGATTCAGCTTGTGGCGGGCGGTGTGACCTCGGTCGATGACCTGATTCTCAACACCGCAGGCGCGGCAATTGGTTTTGCGGTAGCTAAATTGCTGCTGCGGGCCTGTCCGCGGCTCGCGCCGCGGCGAGAGAGCCGCGCGGAATGGGCTTATCCGTTTGCATGCTGGGTTGCGGTGATTGCTTTTTACACCGTGGCAGATTGGATATTTTTAAGATAAATACGCAGGAGGCGCAGTCCAAATCGGACTGCGCCTCCGCATCATTGGGCGGAAGAAAACAAATCCTCCGCATCCTTGGTTAAAAATGCATATTTGAGGTTGAAAATGGCAAGTCATTATGGTAAAATATATGCGCAAATATTGTTGCTTTATCCGTTCCTTAGGAGTGACCGGGGGAAAGCTGCGCGTGCCGTGTTTTGCGGAGGCGGGCAGTCAGATTGCAGGTTGGGTTGCCTAAGTGAGCGGTTCCTTTTTGGATATGCCTTAAATTGGGTGGAAATATAAAGTATTTTTCAGAAAGGGAGAGAAAAGACATGGGTAAAACACAGGCGGATGCCAGAATAAAAAAGAGCATACGCAAACGGATTGTAGAAGGGTATTTGACGGTTATACTGCTATCCGCGCTACTGGGAGTCATAACCATCATCTCTCTGGGGGTATTGTTCGTATTCTATGGCAATATGACCAGCCTGGACGAGGAACGTGTGGCGATTTCCAACACCATTGATTCGCATTATCAGTGGCGTTCGGATTTGATTAGCAGCCTTGAGACCGGCTCTGCGTTTACAGGCAGTCTGGATCCGGACACCTGTTCCTTTGGACAGTGGCTGGACAGCTACACCGATACCGGAACATCTTCTCAGATCATGACGATGGCGCAAGATCTGACGCAGACGCATGATGAGATTCACAGCTTGGCAGAAGAATTGATCGATATGCGCAGCAGCGATCCGGATAAGGCAATGGAACTGTTTTTTGATGAGGTCGACCCGAAGACGACCGAAGTCATCGAAGGACTTTACAATATCGACAGCATCTATTCTACCGAGATGGACAGCAACACCCGCAACTTTGAAACGCTGCTGACGGTTATCATTGTTGTCATTGTGGTTGTCATGCTTGGCATTGGTATTTTTTCGTTCTTCTATGGCAGACGGCTTGCCCACCAGATTGCTGCGCCTGTTATGATGGTAGCGGATTGGGCGAAGAATCTGTCTTTGGGTGCGGTTGACTTGAGTGTTGCCAGCAGCGAGCTGACACAGATGGAGAAAGAGAATGCAGATAATGAAGTTGGTCTGATGATCACTGCGTTCCATACCATGGCGGATAATATCAGAGAGAATGTGGCAGTGGTTCAGCGTATCGCAGATGGCGATATGACCGCTTTTGTAAAGATTCGTTCTCGCCGTGACAGTCTGGGCAAGAGCCTGTACCGTCTGGTGCAGTCTAACGATATCATGTTCAATGAGATCGTGGATTCGGCCCATTCGGTTGCAGCCGGTGCAGATGAGATTGCCAACGCAAGCCATATGCTGGCCGAGAGCAGCACCACGCAGGCGGCTGCAGCGCAGCATCTTTCGGATGAGATGCAGCATGTCAGTGATTTGATCCATCTCAATGATGAAAAGGCGCAAGCAGCATATGCAATCACAAAGGAGATTGAGACAGACCTGCAAACCAGCAATGCGCATATGAAGGTGCTGTTTGACTCTGTTACGCATATGCAGGATGCTTCCAAGAAGATTGCAACGGTGATGAAGACCATTGACGACATCACGTTTGAAACCAATATTCTGGCGCTGAATGCCGCGATTGAAGCTGCCCGTGCGGGCGCTGCCGGCAAGGGCTTTGCCGTTGTTGCGGACGAGGTGCGTGCTCTGGCGATGAAGAGCGCAGAAGCGGCGCAGGAAAGCCGCATGCTGATTGAAAATAACATCAAGCAGACAGAAGAAGGCACGAGCATTGCGGCAGAATCTGCGACTGTCTTTGAGGAAATCAATAAGAAAATCGCGCAGATCGTGGAAATCGTGGAGCAGGTTTCCGGTCTGTCCACCGATCAGATGCAAAGTATCCAGCAGGTTGCCGAGTCTGTGGCGCAGATTACGGAAGCTGCTACCAGCAATGCGGCCATCAGTGAAGAATCGGATGCTTCCAGCCAGGAGATGCGTCATCAGGCGGCCTTCCTGCGCAGTAAGATGAAGCATTTCAATTTGCGTACACGTGAGAAAGGCAAAGCATATATTCCGGACGAAAAGCAAGGTGACGCGGAGTTTATCGAGCACGCCAACAAGGCATACCAGATTAAGGAAACCACCGGCCACTATGGAAACGAGTACATTGACCCTAATGGGCGCGACATGGAAGGACGCTTTTCGGATTACAATGCGCAATAAGCCAAGGGCTTTGCTTCGATAATATCATAGCAATATGCAGAAAACGGTGTAACCAAAAATGGTTACACCGTTTTTTTGCGTTGTGTGCACGGACACTCAAGTGCAAGTATGGTACCGCTTGCTCATTGTGCCTGCTTGATAGAGAGTGAAATGCGATGCGTTTTGGGGTCGGCGGACAGCACAACGACGTCCACTACATCTCCGACCGTGACGACCTCGGACGGATGTTTGACGAATCGGTTGCATAGCTGGGAGATGTGCACCAACCCATCCTGATGCACGCCGATATCCACAAACGCACCGAAGTCTGCAACATTGCGTACCGTGCCCTTGAGTTTCATACCCGGCTTGAGGTCGGCAATGTCCAGCACATCCGAGCGCAGCAGCGGGGGCGGCAGCTCGTCACGCGGGTCGCGGCCGGGCTTTTGCAGCTCTCCGATGATGTCGGTTAGCGTCGGCACGCCCACACCGCAGCGGGCGGCAGCATCGGTCAGGCCAAGCTGTTTGACGCGCTCATTTAACGCGCCAATCTTGCCTTGTGCGGCGTCTTCCGTCGTGTAGCCACACAGGGTCAGCAATGTGCGTGCAGCTTCATAGGCTTCCGGGTGCACACCGGTGCGGTCGAGCAGGTCGGCGCCGTCCGGTACGCGCAAAAAGCCTGCGCATTGTTCAAACGCTTTGGGGCCAAGTCCCTTGACCTTAAGCAATTGCTTGCGGTTCTGAAAGCTGCCGTTTTGTTCCCGGAAAGCCGTAATGTTTTTGGAAACGGTCGGGCTGATGCCTGCAACACGGCGCAGTAGAGCGGGAGACGCGGTGTTGAGGTCCACACCGACCGCGTTGACGCAGTCCTCCACGACACCGTCGAGTGCGTCGCTCAGTCGGCCCTGCGGCATGTCGTGTTGGTATTGGCCCACGCCAATGGATTTGGGGTCGATTTTGACCAATTCGGCCAGCGGGTCCTGTAAACGGCGCGCGATAGACACAGCGGAACGTAGGTTGACATCAAAATCCGGGAACTCCTCTGCGCCAAGCGGAGAGGCCGAGTAAACCGACGCGCCTGCTTCGGACACGACCATGTAATCAATACCGCCGCCGTATTCGCGGATAAAGTCGGCAATGAAGATTTCGCTTTCTTTGGAGGCTGTACCGTTGCCGATGGCGATGCAGGTGATTTTGTAACGGTCGCACAGGCGGCGCAGCGTGCGCTTGCTGTATTCGGTCTTTTTGAGCGGTGGGGTGGGATAGATGACAGCCGTATCAAGCACCTTGCCTGTTTCATCCACAACGGCCAGCTTGCAGCCGTTGCGGTAGCCCGGGTCGAAGCCCAGCGTCACACGGCCGCGCACGGGCGGCTGCATCAGCAGAGGCCGCAGGTTGAGCGCAAAGGTGTGGATGGCCTGCTCGTCGGCGGCATCAGTCAACTTACCGCGCAGCTCACGTTCGAGAGAGGGAAACAGCAGACGTTGCCAGCTGTCGGCGCACACCTCGCGCAAAAACGCAGCATACGGGTTTTTCGGATGCACCGCCGCGCGAATGATGGCGGCAAGCGCTTCGGTTTCGTCTGCTTCGAGCGTGACCTTGAGCTTGCCCTCTTTTTCGCCGCGGTTGATGGCGAGTACAC
This sequence comes from uncultured Agathobaculum sp., assembly GCF_944384695.1. Classification (GTDB taxonomy): domain Bacteria; phylum Bacillota; class Clostridia; order Oscillospirales; family Butyricicoccaceae; genus Agathobaculum. The sequence goes on from NZ_CALWUQ010000036.1 coordinate 8,795, forward strand.
GATGGCTTTGCAGCTTACGCACCGGCTCGGAAAAGTCGTGATACATGGTGTAGACCGTGTCGTTCTCGTCGCAGCCAGCGGTGCGGATGATACCGGTACGGTGCAGCAGCGCACGCAGTCGGCCGCGCAGCGATGCGTCATCGGACAAATCCTCTGCGATGATGTCGCCCGCACCCGCAAGGGCAGCCTCGGCGGTTTCCACGCCCTTTTCCGCGTCGATATATGGCTGCGCGAGTTCTTCTGCCGTGGGGGATGGGCCGCGCGCGGCGAGCAGCGCCTCGGCCAACGGCGCAAGCCCTTTTTCACGGGCCACAGACGCGCGGGTGCGCCGTTTGGGCCGATAGGGACGATACAGGTCGTCCAACGCGGCAAGTGTCTGTGCCGCGGCGATGGCGGCGGTAAGCTCGTCTGTCAGCTTGCCTTGCGCTTCGATTGCTGTGCGCACTTCTTCGCGACGTGCGTCCAGTCCGCGCAGATAGGCCAGCCGGTCAGCCAGCTGGCGGATGGTCTGGTCGTCCATCGTGCCGTGCATTTCTTTGCGGTAACGAGCGATGAACGGAACTGTGTTGCCCTCGTCGAGCAGTTTTACGATATTTTCGATATATTCCTGCTTTTGCCCAAGCTCACGGGCCAGAATTTGCGTAATGGTTTCCATGATGATGCTCCTTTGTCTGACTGGGTTTTATTGTACCACAGATAGGCGCATGAGAAAATAAAAAACCGCGCTGTTTTTTCACAGCGCGGAAAAGCAATCAGATGAATACATTCTGGATGAGATACATATACAGCACCGTGCCTACGCCGATGGAGAGCAGGTTATTGCGTTTCCATACATGCAGCGCGGCGGTCACGGCAATGCATAGCAATTCGGGCGCGCCGTGCGGTGCGGCCAGCCAGTTGACACTCTTGACGCAGTAGACTACGAGCAGCGCAATGACAGCGGGCGGCAGGGCTTCGCCCAGATAGCGCACGATGGGCGGAATGGGCTTTTTGCCATTGAACAGCAGGAACGGGGCAACGCGGGTGGCAAAGGTACACACAGCGGCGACCAGAATCATCGTCAGCGCCCTTGCAGCGGTCATTGTGCCACCTCCTTTGCAAGGCGTCCGCGCAGCGCGACCAGCATAACGCAGATGGCTAACATTGCGGGCAGGATGAAGTTATCCGGCCCGAGCAGCGCGAGCGAAACTGCGGCTGCGCCCAGTCCGAGAAAGGCGGGGATGTGCTGCTTGGTGCTCATCCATTGCTCGACAAAGATTACCGTGAACAGCGAGGTCATGGCGAAGTCAATGCCGGTGGAGTCAAACGGCAGTACGCCGCCGATGATTGCACCGATGACCGAGCCGAAAATCCAGTAGCTGTGGTCCAGCATGGCAATCCACAGGCGCATCGCGTTGGGGTCTACATCTTCCGGGGTTTTCAGCGAGCACAGCAGGGAGTAAGTCTCGTCGGTCAGGGAAAAAATCATGTACCATTTGGCGCGTCCCATTTGATGGAAGGTTTCGAGAAAGGACAGGCCGTAAAAAATATGCCGGCAGTTGAGCAGCAGGGTCATCAGCGCGACCGTAATCAGGGATGCGTTCGCGGCAAGCAGGGATACCAGTAGATACTGGCCGGAGCCTGCATAGACTGTCAGGCTGGTCAGAAAAGCCCAAGGGGAGGTATAGCCGATATCGCGCAGCATCACGCCGAATGCAAAGCCAATAAACAGATAGCCGCAAAGCACGGGAATCGTCACCGCAAAGGCGGGACGAAAAGCCTCTTTCATGGAGAAAACCACCTTCTCAAAGCAAATGGGCAATAGAAAAGCGCTCTGCAAGCAGAGCGCTTTGACAGTTTCAACGGTATCGCGTCTGCAAATCAGATCGCGCGGGTTACCTTGCCGGAGCGGAGGCACCGAGTACACACGTTGATATGGCGGGGAGTACCGTCTACCAGAGCCTTAACGCGACGAACGTTCGGCTTCCAGGTACGGTTGGAGCGACGATGAGAGTGGGAAACCTGAATACCGAAGGTCACGCCCTTGCCGCAAATATCGCACTTTGCCATTTTCCTGCACCTCCTTCTCTTGTGCATTGCATAACGGATATTATAATACCACAACAAAGAGTAAAATGCAAGTTATTTTTTACAAAAAAATTGCTTTTTCAAGTTTTGGCGCGGCCGCACCGGAAACCGTTGAAAAGTGGGGGAAAAGGGGGTATAATACAATCATCTTATCACCTGCCATTGCGGAAGGGAGTATGGTTTATGCAGTTAAAAGAGTTTGGCGTCAGTCTGGGGGATCTGATTCAGGAATTTAATTTTGAGGTGGTTTACGGTCCCGAAGGCTTTGAAAAAACCGAAATCACAAAGGACGACGTCAACCGTCCCGGCTTGCAGCTGGCGGGCTTTTTCGATTATTTTGACCCCAACCGCATTCAGATTATGGGCAAAGTGGAGTCAAGCTATGTGGAACTGATGGAGCCGGAAGCGCGGCGCGCCTGCTTTGAGCGGTTGTTTTCCACCGGCATTCCGGTTCTGATTATTTCGCGCAACATTGATGTGTTCCCGGAATGCATGGAAGCGGCGCAGAAATGCGGCGTACCGATTTTGCGCACCAATGAGTTTACCTCGACCATCATGAGCGCTATCATTGCGTCTCTCAAGGTCAATCTTGCGCCGCGGATTACGCTGCACGGCGTCTTGATTGAGATTTACGGCGAAGGCGTGCTGCTGCTGGGCGATTCGGGCGTTGGTAAGTCGGAAACGGCAATCGAGCTGGTCAAGCGCGGACACCGTCTGATTGCGGATGACGCGGTGGAAATCAAGCGCGTGTCGGACAAGACGCTGGTGGGCACTGCGCCCGAAGTTATTCGCCATTTTATCGAGCTGCGCGGTATCGGCATTGTGGATGTGCGCCGTATTTTCGGTGTTGGCGCAATCAAGATGACCGAAAAGGTCGAGTTGGTCATCAATCTGGAGCCTTGGGAAGAAGGTAAGCAGTACGACCGTCTCGGACTGGATGGACAGACCACGTCCATTCTGGATATTGCCGTGCCCAGCATGACCATTCCGGTCAAGCCCGGTCGAAATCTAGCTGTTATCATTGAGGTGGCTGCTATGAACGACCGCCAGAAGAAGATGGGCTTTAATGCAGCCAAGGAGCTGCAGGAGCGCATGCTCAAGCAGTATGGCAACTGAAATCGCGTTTTCAGACGGCGCAAGCCAGCCTGATTTGTTACAGTCTTTTTATCCAAAGCCCGGCGACGCTGGGCTTTTGGTGTAAGCGGATGCGGTTTTGGAACACATACCGGTGAAAGAAACAAGCATATCATAAAGGAGCACATAATTTCATGCAAATCGTAGCAGACCTGCACACGCATACAATCGCAAGCACACATGCCTACTCCACGGTTTATGAAATGGCGCGCGGAGCCAAAAACCGGGGGCTGGCTGCAATCGGGATTACCGACCACGGACCGGACATGGTGGATGGACCGCATGAGTGGCATTTTTCCAATCTGGATATTCTGCCCCGTCAAATCGAAGGCGTAACCGTGATTCGCGGCATTGAATTTAATATTCGTCCGGGCGGAGTACTCGACCAGATGCAAGCGGGCAGTCTGAAACCGATAGAATTTGCGCTGGCGTCGTTCCATGAATGCTGTTTTGCGCCGTCGACCAAAGCAGCGCATACCGAGGCGTTGGAAGCGGTGCTGCACGACAAGCGGGTGAATGCGCTGGGGCATCCCGGCAACGCCAAGTATGATTTTGATAAGGAGTACATCATCTCCCAGTGCAATCAATATGATAAGCTGGTGGAGATTAACAGCAATTCCTTTGCTATTCGCAAGGGCAGTCGGGAAAACTGCACGGAAATCGCCCGGCTGTGCAAAAAATATCAGGTACCGATTGTTGTGGACAGCGATTCACATATCGAGTATCGCGTCGGTTGCGTGGATAACGCGCTGGCAATGTTGGAAGAAATCGGCTTCCCGGAGGAACTGGTCGTTAACAGCAGCCGGGAGCGATTGGATGCGTATTTTCGCGGCCGCGGGCTGCATTTATTTGAATAAACGGAAGAAGGGACGGAACTTATATGCGGATTGGTATTGATTTGGGAGGCACATCGGTCAAGGCTGCACTGTGCGAAGAGGATGGCACCCTGCTGGCGAAGCAGAGCACACCGACCAGAACGGGAGACGCCGCTGGCTTGTGCGCGGATATGAAACTGTTGGCGCTGGCCCTGTGCGGCGAGCGCGGCATCGCGGCAAGTCAGGTGACCAGTATCGGAATCGGTGTGCCCGGTTCGTTTGACAAAGAGACCTGTACGTTAAAATTCGGTACGAATCTCGGCATGAATAACGTGTGCTTTGCTGAGGCATTTCAACCGGAGTTTTCGTGTGCGGTGCAGCTTGATAACGATGCAAACTGTGCGGCGTTGGGTGAAGCAACGGCAGGCGCGGCCAAGAATGCGCGTAATATGGTGATGCTCACACTCGGTACAGGTGTCGGCGGCGGCATTATCATCGACGGAAAGCTTTATACCGGCTGCAACGGTATTGCGGGTGAGATGGGACATGTTGTGATTCAGCGCGACGGCGAGCCGTGCAACTGCGGACGCAAGGGATGTCTGGAAGCCTATGCTTCGGCCGCGGCTTTTGTGAAATTCGCGGAACGTGCGTTGGCAGAGGGGCGAGAGAGCCTGCTGAGCAAGCATGCAGGGCATCTGGATGCCAAGATGATTTGTGATGCTGTGGATGCCGGGGATTTGCTGGCAAGGGAGCTGTTTGACGAATATTGCGAAAACCTGTCCAGCGGACTGGCGAGCTATATCAATATCTTCCAGCCGGAATCTTTGGTATTGGGCGGCGGTTTGGCCGGTTATGGAGAGAAGCTGCTCGAGCCGCTGCGTCGTTTGACCATTCCGCAGACCTTCCGCAGCGACAAGTGCAACACGGAGATTGTGTGTGCGTCTCTCGGCAATGATGCCGGACTGATTGGTGCGGCAATGCTGTAAATGATGTGAAAATGTAACATAAGCGGGGCATTTGTAATATTACAAATGCCCCGCTTTGCGACAGACAGCATTGAATTTCGAGTGGTTTCGTGGTAAAATACTTTCCAAATAAGCACATATCCACACGGGACGGCACGGAGGTTTCACATGCGTTTCAAGCGAATTATCGCGTTACTGTGCGCGGCCATTTACATATCGGTAGCAGGCGCGGCGGCGGCGGAATTGCCGCAGGCGGCGCTGTCGGATGAATCGGAAATGATAAGCATGTCGGAGGAGCAGACGGCAGAGCAGCCGCAGGCCGAGAGTGATTTGCCGGTGGCGCGGGCGACAACGCTGAAAATTGTCCCTTCCACGCATCATGTCAAGGTAAACGGCGAAGCGGTCAACCCGCAGGCTTATAATATTGACGGGTATAATTATTTTAAACTACGCGATTTGGCATATTTGCTCAATGGCACAACGATGTCGTTCAATGTCACATGGGACAGCGCTAAGAATGCGGTGAACCTGATTTCCGGACAAGCCTATACGGTCGTCGGCGGGGAAATGACGGTAGCATCGACCACTTCGCTGCGGGTGCAGGAGTCCACGTCAAAGGTTTTGCTGGACGGCAGCGGTGTTTCCATCAAAGGCTATAACATCAACGGCAATAATTATTATAAAATTGCGGACGTGTCCTCGGCCATTGGATTTACGGCCGCGTATGAAAGCACAACAAAGACTGTCCAAATCAAAACACCGTCAGCCCCTGAACCGGAACCTGAACCGGAACCGGAAGAGCCGTTCGTAGCGGGCGTTTATCAGGTCAAGGTGGATTCGTCTCTTTCGATTCGTTCCGGTCCGGGTACGAGCTACGGAGTGGTCGGTCAGCTTTCTAACGGGGCGCAGGTCATTGTCGATGAAATTGTAAACGGCTGGGCGCATATCAAAAATACCAGCGGGTATTGCAGTATGGATTATTTGACCCGGATAAAGGATGATGTGGAAGATACAGAAAATACAGAAGAGCCGCAGCCGGAAGAACCGGATGATGCGGAAAAACCGGACGAGCCGGACGAATCGGACGAGCCGGAAGAGCCGTTTGTGACAGGCGTGTACCGCGTGCAGGTTGAGTCCTCTCTGTCGGTGCGCTCCGGTCCGGGTACAAGCTATCAGATTGTCGGCCGTCTGAAAAGCGGTGACGAAATCGTAGTGGATGGTATCGAAAACGGCTGGGCGCATTTGATGGATACCAGCGTAGGAACCGGAAGATATTGCAGTATGGACTATTTGAGCCGGATAGGGGATTACGACATCAGCCAGGGGGAACCGGATGATCCGGTCCAACCGCCGCGCACCTCGCATCTGGATGGTAAAATGACCGTAATTCTTGATGCGGGACATGGCGGCAGTGACATTGGCGCACACAACGCGGATATGACGCTGGATGAAAAGAACGTAAACCTGTATGTGGCGCAATATCTGCAAGCCTATTTGGAAGATGCCGGTGTCAATGTGATTATGGTCCGTGACACGATGGAGGATGGAAGTTCGCTTTCGCTGCGTGGTACGGTGATGGAGAAATATGCGGCGTCCGCCGATTTGTTCTTCAGTATCCATCATAACGCGGCCAACACAACGGCGCGCGGTGCGGAAGTGCTTGCGCAGATTGCGGATAAAAACGGCGGCCCGAGCAAGATTTTGGGCGAAGCGCTGTTGGAGGAATACAGCAACTTGGGCATGCCCATTCGACAGGTTGTGTTCAAGGAAGGCAGCAACGGCGACTATTATTACACCAACCGTGCGGCGGCGTCGCTGTTTATTCCTGCGGTGACGAGTGAATTCTGCTTCATTGATAATGAAGAAGATCAGAAATTTATCGACAGCGAAGAAGATTGGCAAGCAGAGGCGCTTGCGCAATATAATGCTATTATGTATTATTTCACGCAAGTAGAATATTAAGAATTGAAAAGGGGTTTGTATTATGACAGAACGGGCAGAGCGGGCACAGCGCCTGCATGAGCAAGGCTATAACTGTGCACAGGCAGTAATTTGCTCGTATTGCGACCAGTTTGGTTTGGACGAGGAGACCGCATATCGGGTCGCGGAAGGCTTTGGCCTCGGTATGGGGCTGATGGAAATGTGCGGCGCGATGTCGGCAGCTTTTATGCTGGCCGGTTTGCGCGGCAGCAAGGGGACGGACTATCCGGGAGCAACCAAGGGCCAGACCTACAAGACGACCAAGGCGCTGGCGGCAGCTTTTAAGGAGAAAAACGGGACCTATCTGTGCCGTGAGCTGAAGGGCGTCACGGACGGCAAGGTACGCCGTTCCTGCGCGGGCTGCATTGAGGATGCATGCAATTTGATTGAACAATCTTTGGCAGAATAATCAATTACCGCAGATGTCAAGGCATCTGCGGTAATTATTTTATCTTTTGTTCGACTAAAATCGACAAACACATAAGGTGTTTGCGCGTAAAATGAATGGGAAAGACGATCCACAGGGGAACATGATGCTTGCGGACGGTAAAGCATTATGGTGGAAATGAAGATATAAAGGAAAGATGGGCGAGCGGCTCGAAAACTACGTGGAAAGTAAAACAGGGGGTGATAAAAGTGGTTCGCTATGTGGTAACAAAAGGCAAGGCGGACGGCAGAGAGCAATATGGAATTGCTGTCATAGGGGAACAGGAGCAAATTGACGGCATTGAGGATGTTGCATCTTCTTTGGAAGAGACAGCCGTGTTGGCGGCCTTTCTTCAGGAAAATGGCGTTGCGGCTGTACATTTTCGGGATGTGGTGGAAGATTATTTGGCGCGATAGAGGACGGAAAAAGTAACACGGCAGGAACCGATGGCTCCTGCCGTGTTTTTTTAGAATTGAAATAAAATTCCGAAAAGCGCACCCACACCGATAAAAACAATGGGATGAATTTTAGGGAATTTCCAAATTGCAAAAGATAAAATCAGAAAAAAAGCGATGGCCGGAAGGTTAAGCACGGATAAGATGCTGGAGAAGCCGTGCCATAGCTCGGTATGAAACAGCGAAGAGGCAAAGACTTCGAGCATAGCGCCGAAAATTAGTCCGGCAGATGCGGGACGAAGCCCATAAAAGCCGTCCTGCACCAGAGGCGAATCGCGGAAACGGGTCAGTGCACGGGCAATCAGAACGATGACGATGATAGACGGCAGAACCAGAGAGCATGTCGCGGTCAACGAGCCGAGTACACCTGCGGCCCGGAAGCCGGCGTAGGTCGCAGAATTGACACCCATGGGACCGGGGGTGGATTCGGAAACCGCAATCATGTCCAGTAGCTCGCTGGAGGTGAACCAAGGATAGTTTTGTGCAATATCCTGAAGAAAGGGGAGGGTCGCCAATCCGCCGCCGATGGAAAAAAGACCGGTTTTGAAAAACTCCCAAAAAAGCTGTAAAAAAATCATGTGCGCCGCCTCCGGAGAAGTCCGAGTGCAATGCCGGCAGCACCGGAAAGGATGACCATAATTACGGGAGAAACGCCGAAAAAAGCCACCGCCGCAAAGGTAAGCAATAAAATGAGGGCCGTCGGCAAGTCGATAACGCTTTTCTTGGCCAGCTTCCAAACGGATTGCACGACCAGTGCACATACTGCAATGCGCACACCGGAAAAGGCATTCTGCACAATGGGCAGATGCGCAAATTGCTGAATGAACGCGGCAATGATGATGATAATGACCAGAGAGGGGGATACCACCCCGGCGGTCGCGCAGATTGCGCCCGCAATCCCGCGCTGCTTATATCCGATGAACGTGGCGGTGTTGACGGCAATGACACCGGGAGTACACTGGCCGATGGCATAATAATCCATCAGTTCATCTTCGGTGGTCCATGCGCGTTTTTCCACCACTTCAAGCTGTAGAATCGGCAGCATGGCATAGCCGCCGCCAAAGGTGCAGCCGCCAATACGGGCAAAGGTCAAAAACAAGTCCAGATATGGGTTCAAAGGTGAAATCATTCCTTTCGCGCGTTGCGAGAAATCGGGATATGTGCATGCGGGAATATCGCATGCAAAACAAGAGACCGCCTATATATCGGCGGCCTGCATGTTTGTCATTGTGTTTACGCCGCAGGAAAATGTCACTTGCCGGGTACGATTTCCAGCCAATAACCGTCCGGGTCGGAAATGAAGTAAATTCCCATCGCCGGATTTTCAAAGCAGATGCAGCCCATTTTCTGATGCTTGCGATATGCGGCAGGGTAGTCATCCACAACGAACGCCAGATGGATTTCGTTGTCACCCAAATTGTACGGGCGGTCCCAATCCCGCAGCCAGGTCAGCTCGAGCTGGTGTTTGGAAACACCGTCACTGAGGTAAACAATGAGATAGCTGCCGTCATCCGCGTTGATACGGCGGACTTCGTTTAAACCGAGCGCTTCCTTGTAAAAAGCGAGTGAGCGGTCGAGGTCGCGCACATTGTAATTGTTATGGGCAAATGTGAATTGCATGAAAGGTTTCCTCCTTGTTGTTGTGAAGTTACTGTATCACGTTTTTGCAAAAAACACAATCGCTATCCGGAAATTTTACCGCAGTCAAGCGCAAAACATACATAGGATACTTTCGCGGCAGTCACGGAGCAAATCAGACGGGCAGGGACAAACCAAAGGGGAAAACAATAAAATTCATTGCAAGAAAACGGGAAATATGGTATAATTACTGATAAGTATGGGGTGGTTTGCTTCGTACGAAAGAATCACAATCCATTGAGTAAGGGAAGTCATAGCTATGAGCGAAAACCAGAAGCAAACAATTTTTTCCGGTGTGCAGCCCTCCGGTAAGCTGACGTTGGGCAATTATCTTGGTGCAATTCGCAATTTTCCGTTGCTGCAGGAGGATTACAACTGCATTTACTGTGTGGTTGATATGCACGCGATTACAGTCCGGCAGGACCCGGCGGCGCTGCGGCGTGCAACGCTCGAAGTTCTGGCGCAGTATATTGCCTGCGGCTTGGACCCGGAGAAGAGCATTTTGTTTATCCAGAGCCATGTCCCGGCGCATGCAGAGCTGGCGTGGGTGCTAAACTGCTTTACCATGTTTGGAGAAGCCTCCCGCATGACGCAGTTTAAGGAT
>NZ_CALWUQ010000037.1 GCF_944384695.1 uncultured Agathobaculum sp.
GAAAAGTAGATGCAGAGCCTGCGCGGGCAGATTATGTAACCATACGGAAAGGCTTCGGGAATGCGCCCGAAGCCTTTTTTGCGCGCCTTGACCGCGGCGGGCGTTTATGCTACGATAACCATATCCAAGGGAGGGAAAGGGCCGTATGATTCAGTGTTTCGTCAAAAAGGAATATGCTGCGCCGTTCGGCCTTTTGTGCATGCCGCGTCTGTTTTCGGTCAGCCGCACGGACGAAAAGGCCTCCGCGCATCCGCGCGTCATGCACGCGCACGACGATTTGGTGGAAGTGGTGCTCGTGCGCGGGGGCGAAAGCCGGTATTACGTGGGCGGCACGCCCTATGACGCGCGCCGCGGCGACTTGTTCATCTTCAACAGCCGCGTCGTGCATGACGAGCCTTCCGGGCCTGACCGGCCGGTTGCCACGGTCAGTCTGGCGCTGGGCGGCCTTGCCGTGCCCGGCCTGCGGGCAAACGCCCTGATTGCGGAGGACGCTTCGCCCGTCTGCCACCTGAACGAAACGCAGACCGTGCGGCTGGAGCGGTTGTATGACGTATTGTATGACGAGCTGACCGCGGGCAATGACGACGGCGCGCACCATCTGCTCATGGCGGTGCTGTCCCTTGTGCAGCAGTTCCGTGCCGTCGCGGCGGACGGCCGTGCCGCGGGTGAAAACGTGTTCGCCCAGCGCATCAAGGACTACATCGACGCGCACTTTGCCGAGGAGTTTTCGCTTCAGCAGATGGCCGGCGCGCTGCATGTCAGCCCGTACTACCTCGCGCATGTCTGCAAGGAAGCGACCGGCTATTCGCCCCTGCAATATGTGCTGCGCCGCCGCATCGGTGAGGCGCAGACCCTGCTGATTACCACCGACCTGCCCGTGACGCGCATTGCCGCGCAGGTGGGCTATGATAACCCCAGCCACTTCAACGCCCAGTTTTCCAAGGCGGTCGGCATGTCGCCGCGCACCTTCCGGCGCGAGTATGTCTACCATGCCTGAGGGCCGACCGCAAGAATTTGAAAGTTTGCCTTGTACAGCCGCGGAAACGCGGCTGTTTTTTTGAGAACAAATCGCAAGAACGCTCTGGTTTTCCGGGCCTTCCGGCAGTAGAATAAGGACAACGAAACGACATAGGGCGCATCGGGGCGCCCATACGAGAAATGCAAAGGAGAATGCGGTATGAAAACGGTCAAAGTGGGTTCGGTCGGTCTGGGCCGTCTGGGGTATGAGCATGCATGCAATCTGGCCACGCAGGTGCCGGGCTGCGAGCTGACGGCGATTTGCGATGTGGACGCCAAGCGCGTCAAAGAGGTTGCCGAGGAGCTGGGCGTTCCCTATACTTACACGGATTTTGAAGAGATGTGCAAAAATCCGGAGCTGGATGCGATTGTCATCGTTTCCCCCTCCTTCCTGCACTGCGAGCAGATTGAGATTGCGATGAAAAACGGCAAGCATGTGTTCTGCGAGAAGCCGCTCGGCACGGACGTTGCCCAGTGCAAGGACGCGGAAAAGGTCGTCGAGGCGCACCCCGAACTGATTTTCCAGTTGGGCTTCATGCGCCGCTTTGATAAGTCCTACGTCGAGGCAAAGCGCAAGATTGACAACGGCGATATCGGCAAGGTGGTGCTGGTGCGCTCGTATACGCAGGACCCGCGCTCTACCATCGAGTCCACGCTCAAGTTTGCGCCGCACTCGGGCGGTCAGTTCCTAGACATGTGCGTGCATGACATCGACCTGATTCGCTGGTTCACCGGCTCGAATGTCAAAAACGTATGGGCGATTGGCGGGGTATTCGAGTTTGAGCTGTACAAGGAGCTGAACGACGCAGATAACGCCGCCGCGACCATCCAGATGGAAAACGGCGCGATGGGCTTTATGTTCACCAACCGCACGCATGCGGCAGGCTCGAATGTTGAAACCGAAATCATCGGCACGCACGGCACGCTGCGCATCGCAAACGTCGGTGCAAAGAACCTGCTCAACATCGTTGACGAGCACGGCTCGCGCGAGGAGTACTATCCGGACTTTATGAGCCGCTGGCACGAGGCGTTTGTGGCCGAGATGGTCGCTTTCACCGGCCATGTGCGCGATAACACCAAGCCCGCTGATTTGACCGTATATGACGGCACGGCGGTATCCGAGGCGGCTTACCGCTGCAAGGAGTCGTTCGAGACGGGTAAGATGCTGCCGATTCGATAAAAAATGCCGCGCATGCGCACGGCTTGCGGAAAAGGGCCGTGCGGCGCGAAAACATGGACGGACTGTAAAAAAAGAGGCTTTCCAACCGGAAAGCCTCTTTTGCATTTGTTTTGTCAAATCGTAAAGATATGGAATACCTTGGTGGCAAGCTCGGTGCCGAGGATGACCAGCAGCAGAATCGGCGCAATCCAGCGCACCATGACGCGGTGCAGCGCTTCGCGGTGGAAGGAGCCGATGCCCTCCTTGACCTCGTCCGCGATGACCTTGGCGCCGACCACATGACCAATCAGGATGCAGGTCAGGAATGCGACAATCGGCATGAGCACCGAGTTGGAGATGAAGTCGAAGAAGTCGAGGAACTGCATGCCGATGATGGTGATGCCCGCCCACGGGCCGTAGCCCAGACAGGACGGCACGCCGAACAGCAGCACAACCAAAGTGACCACAATGGTTGCGGCTTTGCGCTTGAGCGGCGTTTTGTCCATCAGCACCGAGACCAGCGTTTCCATCAGCGAGATGGAGGAGGTCAGCGCCGCGAACAGCACCAGCAGGAAGAACACCGTGCCGATGATGGAGCCGAAATGCATGGATTCAAACACCATCGGCAGCGTAATGAACATCAGGCCCGGGCCGTTATTGATTTGGGACGGGTCGCCGCCGTTAAAGGCGACTACCGCCGGAATAATCATCAGACCGGCGATGAAGGCAAACAGCGTATCGAACACTTCAATCTGCGTGACCGAGTGCTCCAGCAGGTTTTCCTTCTGCATATAGGAGCCGTAGGTAATCATAATACCCATAGCCAGCGACATGGAGTAGAACAGCTGGCCGAGCGCGCCGAGCACGGTCGAGGCCGAGAACTGCGAAAAATCGGGCAGCAGGTAGTATTTCAGACCGGCCATCGCGCCGTCAATCGTCAGCGAGTAGACCGCGACGATGACGCTCAGCACGGCGAGCACAGGCATCATGAAGCGGCTGGCCTTTTCAATGCCCTTTTCCACACCGAAGATGACCACGATGGCAGTCAGCAGCACATAAATGAGAAACCACGGGGTCGGGCCGCTGAAGTCCAGCATGGTGGCCGGGATGGAGCCTGCGTCATAACCGATGAAATTGTTGAAAAAGTCGCCGTTGTCGGCCGCGGTCAGGGCGTTGCCGGTCAGGAAGGTGGCCAGATACTTCATCACCCAGCCGCCGATGACGCAGTAATACGGTGTGATGATGACCGGCACGAACGCCGCAATCCAGCCGAGGAAGCCGAACCGGCGGTCAAGCGCGCCATATGCTCCGATGCAGGACAGGCGGGTTTTGCGCCCGATGGCGATTTCGGTAATCATCAGCGCAAAGCCGAAAGTGATGGCCAGGATGATATACACCAGCAGGAAAATGCCGCCGCCATACTGTGCGGCCAGATACGGGAATCGCCAAAGGTTGCCCAGACCCACCGCAGAACCGGCCGCAGCCAGCACAAAGCCGATGCGGCTGGAAAAGCTGCTTCTTGATTTCTGTTCCATGTTTTGCAAACTACTCCCTTACATGTTTCTTTCTCTGTCTTCATTGCCGCAAAGCGGCGGGGAACATGATTCCGTGAGGTTGAATTCACCGAGGAACTGCCATGCACGCAGCAGGTTGTCCAGATGATAATTGCCGACGATGTCCGCCGTGGTCTTTGGCGCAGCGCAGATGCCGTCCGGCACGGTCAGGCCGAGGAGAGTCAGCCGCTTGGCGTTTTCCGGTGACAGACGCCCCTTTTCGTCCATCGCGCACAGCGCGGAAAGCTCCTGCCAGACGCTTTGCGCCAGCCGTTCGCAGCCGCGCAGAAAGATTGCCTGTTCGGCATGGCTGTGCGAGCGGAAAGCACGCTGCTTCTCAAAAGTGGTAAGCTCGGCTGAGATGCGCTCGAGCTGTTCCCTGAGCGGCGACAGGTCGGGATATCGCCCGTACAGCACGCGGTCACCGACATAGGCGGGCACCGACTGCTGGAACTGCCGCAAAAGGCCCACGATGCGGCGGCTGTTGTTGTAGGGCTTGATTGCAACATTGATGACCAGCGCCGTGGCAAGGCCGATGGCGGTGTCAAGCAGGCGGTTGAAGCCGTACTGGAACGCATCGCCCGCTGGTGACAGGCAGATAGAAACGAACACGATACAGGACAGCGGCACGGCGAATTGCAGCCGCAGCCGGACGCACAGCAGAATCAGCGCGATAAGTCCCAGCCCAATCCCCACATAACGGAAATTGGACAGCACGCTGACGAACAGCGCGCCGAACCCTGCGCCCAGCAGGATGCCGGTCAGCTGCGTGCGGCAGGATTCAAAGGCGTCGCCCACCGTGCGGCTCATGGCGCTGATGGCGCCGATGGCGGCAAAAATCAGGGACGTCGAGCCGCGCAGGTCGGCAAATAGCAGCGCCAGCGCCACCGCCAGACCGGTTTTGACGGTCCGCAGTCCGATGTGCGGGACAAACCGTGCCAACGTTTTTTCTCCTCCGGAATAAAATAATGAAGCTATTGTATCACAAAAGCGGGTTTTTCACAAGATATTTGCAGGGAAAAGCCGGGTATGCTATAATTATTTTAACACCCTGTCAGAATGGAGAGGTGAGCTTTCATGAAAACATACCGTTTGGGCGTGCTGGGCGCCGGCAACATGGGCACGGCAATTGCGGAAGGCGCGGTGCGTGCCGGCCTGCTAACGCGGGAGCAGGTGCTGCTGTTCAACCGCAGCGAGGAAAAGCGCGCGGCGGGCCGTGCCCGCGGCTACGCCGTCACGGGGAATTATACCGAGGTGTATACCGCGTGCGAAACCGTGCTGCTTGCAGTCAAGCCGCAGAATTTTGACGAGATTTTGCCGGTGCTGGGCAGATGCGAAGGGGAAAAGCCGCTGGTCGTGTCGATTGCGGCGGGCGTGACCTTTGCCAAGATGGAGCGGGCGCTCGGCGCGGACACGCCGATTATCCGCGTGATGCCCAATACGCCGCTCATGCTGGGCGAGGGCGCGACCGAGCTGGTCAAAAACGCGGCGGCGACCGATGCGCAGCTGGCGCAGATTCGCGCGCTGTTCGACACCATGGGCGTGACCGTTGTCTTTGACCGCGAGGAGATGCTCAACGAGGTCATTCCCTATGCGGGGTCGGCGCCGGCCTATATCTATGCGTTTGCGGATGCGATGGTCAAAAGCGCCGTGGCGCACGGCATCGGGCAGGAGGATGCGCTCAAATTGTTCTGCCAGACCATGATTGGCTCGGCAAAAATGCTGCTGGAGGGCGGCAAAACACCGGCGGAGCTGATACGCGCGGTCTGCTCGCCGGGCGGCACGACGATTGAGGCGATGCGTGTGCTCGAAGCGTGCGGCCTTGCCGATATGCTGGCGCAGGCGAACGATAAATGCATTGCGCGCGCCTATGAACTGGGCAAATAACCGGATGTCGCCATTGACTTTGCCGCAAGGGTATGATAAAGTTAAATAAATATTCCGCATCACTTTGAGAGGAAGTGGATTCTTTGAAAAATTCGACGAAAATCAAAGCGACCCTGCTGCTGACCAGCCTTGCATGTGCAGCCGGTGCGACGGCGGCGCTTGTACTGCTTCAGAAGAAGCGCGAAGAGGAAGTTTACCACGAGGCAGAGCTGAAGGCTATGGATGAGCTGGAGGAAATGATGCGCGACGATTCCGACTGTGCATCCTGCGCTTGTGCGGAGGAGTGCGCGGCGGTGGACGACGCTTATCAGGATTCGTTTGACGAGCAGGCGCCGGAAGCGGACGAGGAAGCCGAGGAAGAAAAAACCGAGGAAAAGGCTTCCGAAGAAGCGGCAACCGAAGAATAAGTGGCAGCGGGCGGAGGTTTCCCCTCCGTCCGTTGTTTTTTGGCAGAAAAAGGAGGAACTCCCATGATTGAATATGAAGGCCGTGTATTTCGTCCGCCCTCTGAGGCGTACAGCCTGATTGTGCAGGTGACGATTGGATGCAGCCATAACAAGTGCACGTTCTGCGATATGTATAAGGAAAAGCGTTTCCGTGTGCGCAAGCTGGAGGACGTTAAGCGCGATTTTGACGAGGCGCGCCGCATGTATCCGAACGTCCGGCGCATCTTTCTGGCGGATGGCGACGCGCTCATGTGCCGCGCCGAGCATATGGCGGAGATTCTGCGCTATATCCGTCAGGTATTCCCGGAATGTGAGCGCGTGACCAGCTACGGCTCTCCCGCGTCCATTCTGGTGAAAACGCAGGAGGAACTGAACCTGCTGCACGAGCTGGGGCTGGAGATGATTTACCTCGGCCTGGAATCCGGCTCGGACGAGGTGCTGCGGCGTGTCAACAAGGGCGAAACCGCCGACGAAATCGTGCGCGCGGGCCTGATGGTCAAGCAGGCGGGCATGAAGCTGTCGGTCACCTGCATTGCAGGCCTCGGCTCGACCGAGCTTTCGGAGGAGCACGCCGTCAAGACCGCCGAGGCGCTCTCGCGCATGAAGCCGGAGTATATCGGCCTGCTGACCCTGCTTTTCGAGCTGGAAACGCCCCTGATGCGCGATTGGCAGGAGGGACGCTTTTATCTGATGAACCCAATCGAGATTGCGCATGAGACACTCATCCTGCTCGAGCATATCGACGCGGAGGGCAGCGTGTTCCGCGCAAACCACGCTTCGAATTATGTCAATCTGGCCGGCACGCTCAACCGTGACCGCGAGGCGATGTGCCAGCGTCTGCGGCAGGCGCTGGAGGGCAAAATTCAGTTCCGCAGCGAAGCGTTTCGGGCAAGATAACCAAAAATGTAATTATCTTGTTGGGGATTCCGGCAAAAAATGAAAGAAATTGTGTTGTTTTCGTTACAATTTCAAAAAAAGCAAGACAAGGCGAAATATTTGTGGTATACTAAATCTGTTTTCGGGGTTTTGTAAAATCAGCCCGGATGTTAAGGTACTGTTAAGAAATGTGTGTTCCGTCTGGAGGATTGCTGATGGATTCCGTATCTCATATTCGCGTTGCACATCTGTTGATGGATTACGTCGAGCAGACCTGTGGCGTAACATTTGACGCAAGCGGCTTTGTATATGGCAACTTGAAGCCGGACCTGACCGGCACTTACCTGACCAAGCGTCACAACCCGTCGATTATGATGGACGAGGTGATGGACAAGATTCGTGCTTTCACGGAAAAATACACCATTGGTCCGGTCAATGGCCGCGAGTTATCGGTGGATTTGGGCGAGATTTGCCATTATATGACCGATTTCTTCACCTATCCGCACAACGATGACATTTATGAGCGCAACCTGCTGGCGCATTACCTGTATGAAAAGCGCGTAGCGCTGGTGATTCGCCGCCGCATGACCGAGGACAAGTTTGAGCAGTGGGCCAGCCCGATTATCCCGCCGGCAACGGTGGACGCGCTGATTGCGCGCATCGGCTCGATGCATGATGCGTACCGCGCCGCGGACCGTCACCACGGCATCAACGACGATTTGGTACATATCTGCCGCGCGACGGCGATGGTGGTCCTGTCCATCATCAGCATCGTTTACGAGCAGGTGGAAGTACCGGCAAGCGTGATTGCATAACAAAAAACACAGAAAAGCCACGGTATCTCGTGGCTTTTGTTATTTCCCGATAAGAAAAACAGGAGGAAGCATGAAAAACGTAACAATCTATACCGACGGCGCGTGCTCGGGCAACCCGGGGCCGGGCGGCTGGGGCGCGATTTTGAAATACGGGGAGAAGGAGAAGGAGCTTTCCGGCTCCGAGCCTGCCACGACCAACAACCGCATGGAACTGCTGGGCGTGATTACCGCGCTCGAAGCGCTGAAAGAGCCGTGCACGGTCGATTTGTATTCGGACAGCAAGTATGTGGTCGACGGCATCACCAAAGGCTGGGCGAAAAGCTGGCGCGCCAAAGGGTGGGTGAAGAGTGACAAAAAACCTGCCAAAAACCCGGAGTTGTGGGGACGGCTGCTTGATTTACTGGACAAACACGCGGTCAAATTCCATTGGGTGAAGGGACACGCGGATAATCCGTACAACAACCGCTGCGACGAGCTTGCGGTCGCCGCCTATCAGCAGTATAAATAAGGAGTTAACCCTATGGAGCGCATGCGCCGCGTGCGGAACGGCACGCTGATTTTCTATTATGTGTTCACGGTCTGCGCGGCCGTGCTGTGCCTGCTGCGGGAGGCGACTGTGTACAATGCCCTGCTGGTGCTGGCGGCATTTCTGCTGCCCGTTGTGCCGCATGTGCTGTACCGCCTGTGCCGTCTGCGGCCGGTTTACCTGCTGGAAATCGTGTTCGACTGGTTCGTGCTGGCGGCGGTGTCGTTTGCCAGTCTGTTCGGCGGCTATGAGCTGATACCATACTGGGACAAGATTCTGCATTTTCTCTCCGGCTTTTTGTTTGCCGTGCTGGGCACGGCGGTGTATTTTGCCCAAAAGCCGGGGCATGCGCTCGACTCCGCGGACGCTTTCAATGCCGCGCTGTATACGTGGATGTTTGCCATGATGAGCGCGGTACTGTGGGAGATTTGGGAATATCTGGTGTCGTTTTCCGGCGCCGACCCGCAGCAGGTGGCCTTGACCGGTGTGGGCGATACGATGGGCGACATCATCGTTTGCACGGTAGGCGGTCTGATAACGGCGGTGTCCTGCTGGAAATATGTGCGTCATGCCGGGGAAAACCGCCATAAGGGTTTGATGATGCGTTTGTTTGAGGCATATTACCGCGAAAACATCCAAAACCGTTCTTGAGATAGAAAAAGACCCGGCCGAAAGCATGCGCTTCCGGTCGGGTCTTTGCTTTTGCAGACGGCGCCCTTGTTGCTGTGGCGGGCGGCGTCTGCGCTCATCCTTACGAGCGATTCAATCTATGCATTCATGGAAAAACATTCTTTTCGGCATCAAACTGCAATCGGCAAACGCGGGAGGAATCAATCCTTCGGCGCATTGTCGCTGCGCGAAACCGGAATGCCGTACGTGCGGAACAGACCGCGGACGTAGCTGCTGTTCTGCATGGTGGATTCGCTCATGTGGATGATCGCCTTTGCAAACTTATTCATATTGCGGCCTTCTTTCTTTGATGATTTGTCTATATAATACCATCATTTTCTGTGGAAAACAATGGGGTGAACAGACGAATAGCACAAAAGAAATAAGATAAATTTATGCAATACATATAAATATACCGGGAAGAACAAAAGAGACAAGCACATCGAACAGCGCCGCCTCATACCTCGCCGCACATAACTGCGGCAAGTGCGTCTTCTGTGGTGCGGTCGCCTAGGGAGATTGCACCCAACGCTTCCGCGCGGCGGCCGACCGCATAGTGATGCAGATGCACCCCGCCTGCGATGCACTGGCTGGTGATATACACGCGCGTGCCGCTTTCTATTAATGCACGCATCGCGCTTTCCAGCCGCGCAGGGATGCCGCCCGCGCCGAAGGTTTCCAGAATTACCTTGGGATAGCCGTGCAGCGCAGCGAAAAAGGTGGGGTCAAGGTCGGGCGTGAGTTTGATGAGCAGCACATGGGGGTCAAGTGTGGTTGGAGCGGTTTGCGCGGGGGGTGCAGCCGGGACATCCCAGCGCACCCGCCCGTCCGTCCCGATTGTGCCGAGCGGGGGCGCGCCCGCCGAAAGAAAGGCGTCGATTTGTGTCGCGTGAAATTTGACCACGCGGTTGCCCGCAAGGATTCTGCCGCACAGCACGGCGATTACCCCCGCGCGTCCGTCGGCTGCGACGCGGCAGGCATCCAGCAGGTTGCGCGGCGCGTCCGAGTCGGGCGCACCCATGGGCAGCATTGAGCCGGTCAGCACGACCGGTTTGGTCAGGTCGGCCAGTAGGTGGTGCAGCAGCGCCGCGGTGTAGGACAGGGTATCCGTGCCGTGCGCCACAACAAAGCCGTCGTACCGCCCGGCGTCCCGCCGTACCGCCTGTGCGATGGCGAGCCGGTCGGCGGCGGTCAGGTCGGTCGAGTCCAGCCGCATCAGGTCACGCACATCCACCGTGCAGAAGCCGCCCAGTTCGGGCAAAAAGGACAGCAGCTCCGCGCCGCTCAACGCGGGCGAAAGACCGTTTTCCGTTTCGCGGCAGGCAATCGTCCCGCCGGTCGCAAGTAAAAGCAATTTTTTCATCGTAGGCCTCCTTTTGCACTGTCAGGCGCACGTGCGATAGAAAAAGCCTGCAATCGCAGGCTTTTTCATCCTCTCGGAAAGCGGTACGCTTTCATCGAAGTTATTTATAGCTTTCCTCCAAAATACCGATGATATCCTCGCGCGAGAGCGGCCGCGGGTCGACGCGGAACAGGCCGCCCATCGTGTCGATGGCGTTGTCGGCAATCTTGCCGAAGTCCTCGGGCCGCACGCCGTAGCCCGACAGACGCAGCTCATGTACGTTGCAGCGCTTTTGCAGGTCGGCAAGCGCCGCGATGAAATCCGCGGGTTCCTGCGCGTCCGCGTAGCCGAGCGCGCGGGCAATGGCAACCAGCTTGTCGCCCGAGGACTCGAAAAAGCGGCTCCAGTACGCCTTGGAAATCATAATCAGGCCTGCGCCGTGTGGCAGCGTCGGATGGAACGCGCTCAGCGCATGCTCGATGGCGTGCTCGCCCGTGCAGCTGGACAGCGTTTCGACAAAGCCTGCCAGCGTGTTGGCGAGCGCCACGTCCGCGCGGGCGTCCGCGTTGCCGCCTTCATGCACGGCGGTCGCAAGCGAACGGCCAATCAGCTCGATGGATTTGAGCGAAAACATTTCGCTGATGGGCGATGCAGTGGTGGCAAGATAGCCCTCCGCCGCGTGGAAGAATGCATCAAAGCCCTGGTATGCGGTCAGGTGGGGCGGAACCGTCATCATAAAGTCCGGGTCGACAATCGAGATGGTGGGGAAGCATTTTTCTCCGCCGCCGCCGATTTTCTCTTCGCCGTTGGTGATGACCGTGAACGGGTCAGCTTCGGTGCCCGTGCCCGCCGTGGTCGGGATGGCGACGATGGGCAGGCCGGCCTTGGGGATGCGCTTGCCGCCGCCCGTGCCGCCGTGGACGTAGTCCCACCAGTCGCCTCCATTGGTGGCCATGATTGCGACCGCTTTGGCCGTGTCAATCGACGAGCCGCCGCCGAGGCCGACGACAAACGCAATGTTTTCCGCGCGGCACAGCGCGGCGCACTCGCGCACGCCCTCGATGGTCGGGTTGGGCTGTACCTTATTATAAACCATGGTTTCATGTCCGGCTTCCGCCAGCGCATCGGCCACCTTGGCGACGTAACCCAGACGGGTGGTCGAGGTGCCGCCGGTGATAATCAGGCCGCGGCCTTCCGGCAGGCGGGCGCGCGCCAGTTTTTTGACCGAGCCGGGGCCGAAGAACAGGCGGGTCGGCATGTAAAAGCTGAAAATATCCATATGATTGTGCCTCCTTTGAAAAAAGGGGGTCGAAATGACCCCCAAAACAGCGTTTTTTTACTACATTCTGCGTTGGGCGTAAAACACACCCAACAATACCATTATAGCAAATTCATCCGGCCTTGAAAAGAGGGAAATCGCTGAAAGACAGCGTTTTCTTTCGTACAGATTCACCATGAAAAAACGCAAAATAACACTTGACGTTGTGCAATGTTGATGATATTATAATGTCACAGAAAAGATAAGGGCAAACACCAGAGGGAAAGTAAAGCAGGGGCTTTACAAAAAGGCGAAACCCATTCTTCTTCTGAAAGGACTGGCGTATAGCCAAATACGACCGGAGAAAGAGGTGAGTCCAATGGTAACAGAAGAGACATCCTACCGGTTCGCGGGACTCGCCGCGACGCTGTAACCGAAACGATCAAGGTGATAGCTATAAAAATGAGCGAGTTCCAGAAAGTCAAAACGAACCGCCTGAAAAGCGCGATCAACTTCTGAATGAAGTAAGGAACGGCACCTTTGAGGAAGCTATCCTCGTAATATCCATCCGTGAAACATACTGACGATGCAAGTGGATCGAGGCAGCAGGAAAGTAAGGTTCGTGCATGAAAGAACCCTGAAATTGATGCGTTGGCGAATGAAAAAAGA
Source organism: uncultured Agathobaculum sp. (assembly GCF_944384695.1). Lineage (GTDB taxonomy): Bacteria > Bacillota > Clostridia > Oscillospirales > Butyricicoccaceae > Agathobaculum. Next base: position 12,218 of record NZ_CALWUQ010000037.1, read on the forward strand.
ATCCGTAACGATGCCTGCAAACACCAAAAATAGTGCGCATCCAATGGCCGATGGGCATACTGATGAGTATGATGCCGCAAAAGCGAGCCAGAGCACAAGGTTGAGATGATATCAAAACTTGCTGAAAATGGTTCGGGTGAGCAGGGACAGAATCGAACGATCACCCGCCGAGTAAGTGGCGCATCGAAAAATTGATATAGAGTTCCCGAATGTAAGAAAGGTAAAAAGATCGAAAAATGTTCATTACCAAACGAACCGCAGTCGGGCGACTCCCGTGAACGATAGGATACAAATTCCTGAAAAAGGCAGGAAAGAGAAGCAGTAAACCGAAGATATCAAATTGTATCGTGTAAACCGGGCTTTTGGTTTTCGGTATAGCGAAGCAAAAAGCATCGCCGGTAAAAATGGATAGCTTCACAAAACTGCAAAAACGGCTCGGAGCATGGCTTCATTCCGATGCAGATGGCAGACGCTGTGGCAGGGTAACGGAAGGGGAACAAAAAAACAATCCGACCGTGCAGAAAAAATAAATACAGCGGGAAATATCCTGCTGGGAAAAGAGATATTATGGAAATTTGGAAGTAAAAGGCCTCGTCGGGTGACGGGGCCTTTGTTGTTGTGTCAGGATTCGGGCGTTTTGCCAATCATGCCATAAAGCGCCTCAAGCGCGTCGGACAGCGTGCCGACCGCGTCAATCAGGCCAAGCTCTACCGCTTGCTTCCCAGAAATCACAGTGCCGACGTCCGCGGTCAGCTGACCGGTTTCCCGCATGAGCTGTTGCAGGCATTCCGCGGAAATGTGCGAATGGCCAGTGATGAAATCCACGATCCGCTCCTGAATTTTGGCAAGATATTCGAATGCCTGCGGCACGGCGATAATCGTGCCATTCATGCGCACCGGATGGATGGTCATCGCGGCTGAGGCTGCAATAAAGCTCCTTTTCGCCGCAACAGCCAGCGGCACGCCAATCGAATGCCCACCGCCCAGCACGAGCGAGACGGTCGGTTTGGTCATGCCTGCAATGAGTTCGGCAATGGCAAGGCCCGCTTCTACGTCGCCGCCGACCGTGTTGAGCAGAATCAGCATGCCGTCAATCTCCTCCGCTTGCTCGACAGCGGTGATTTGCGGAATCAGGTGCTCATATTTGGTTGTTTTGTTCTGTGCGGGCAGTTCCATGTGCCCTTCGATTTGCCCGACGATTGTGATGCAGTGCACTGTGCCGCGTGATGTTTTGGCTGTGATGGAACCGGTTTCAGCAATGTTGTTTTCCTCCGGCGCTTGGATGGGGGTGTTTCCTTCTGCCATGTTGCTCCTCCTTTTATGCACAAGTGTTCTCGGATTCAGTTTGCCGCGTTGTGCACCGGATTATCCCCCGTCCGCTCTTTCCACAGGCAATATTACAATCCGTAAACGGCTTCCCCACGGGATTGGGGCGCTTGCGGGGTCAATTACTGAAAGTTATCCACTTTGTACACAGGGTTATCCCCAGATAGGCTGTGGAAAGTTCTGTGCATAAAGTGGATTTCTTGACCTCCCTGCTGTGAAATTGCGCATAGAGTTTCATTATGGAAACATTACTTGCCGTATTGCGGGAAATTTGTTACAATACTTATATATATGTTCAAAACCCAATAATGGAGTGATATATCATGAACAACCCGATTGTTACAATCGAAATGGAGCAGGGCGGCGTGATTCGTGCGGAGCTGTATCCCCAGGTCGCCCCCAATACGGTGCGCAATTTCATCTCCCTGATTCAAAAGGGCTTTTATAACGGCACGATTTTCCACCGCGTCATTCCGGGCTTTATGATTCAGGGCGGCGACCCGGAGGGCACCGGTATGGGCGGCCCGGGTTATGAGATTCGCGGCGAATTTACCGCAAACGGCTTCCAGAATGATTTGAACCACACCCGCGGCGTGCTTTCCATGGCGCGCACGATGGCGCCGGATTCCGCCGGCAGCCAGTTCTTCATCATGACGGAGGATTCGCCCCACCTTGACGGCCAGTATGCCTCCTTCGGCATGGTCATTGAAGGCATGGATGTGGTGGACGGCATCGTTAACACCCCGCGCGACTGGCATGACCGCCCCCGTCAGGAGCAGCGCATGAAGAATGTTACCGTCGACACGATGGGCGTGGAGTACGAGCAGCCAGAAACCCTGTAAGCAGAAAGAAGGGGAACGGTATTGTATTATACCAATAAGGAGATTTTTGTCCTGTCCTCGGTCGGCTGTATGGATACCGAACCGGACGGGCTGGAATCCATCCTCGCCGGCAATGAAGAGGGGGCGAAGGGCTGCTGTCTGTCGGTTGACATGACCGCGGATGGTATCGCAGTGCTTTCGTCGGACGGCTATTGCGTGGCGGCGGACGGCACGCAAATGAGCATTGCCGATTACAGCTATGCGGAGCTGCATCAGGCGGCGCCACAGCTCATTCCGGCCGGACAGGCCATTGAGCTGGCGCGCACCTGCCAGGCAAAGATTGCCATTACCGTACATAATCAGACGCTGCTGCCGCAGCTGCGCATGACGCTGCGCCATGTCAACTATCTGGATGATACGATTTTCGTGGGTCTGGGACTGGTGGAGGCAGCGCGTATCGCGGTCGCCAATCCGGATTTGCATATCATGGGCGAGCTGCCCGCGCTGCCGGATAATATTGACGCGCTGGTGCAGGCGGCGCAGACGACCGGCCTGTTTGGCATCCGTGCTGCAGCCGGGGATTTGACGCCCCGATTGATTGGCGCCTGCAAGCAGGCGGGACTGTTCACCATGAGCCTGCCGACCAACAACGAGCGCACGCTGGCCGGCCTGATTCACAGCGGGGTCAACTTTATCGAAACCGGCCGGCCGGATATCACCGCCATGCTGCTGCCGGCGGGCGAATCCGATCCACACCAGATTCCGATGATGCGGTATTGACACGCGGCACAAAACAAGCGGATATCGAGGGGGAGAACCGGCGCGTTCTCCCTCTTTTTGCGTGTATCGGGGTGTGTATTGGGGTTTTCCGCAAGGGAAAAACGTGCTATAATAATTCTGATTATCAATCGAGCGAAAGGAGCCGCCTGACGTGGCTGATATTTCCGTACAAAATCTGACCAAATACTACGGCGACAAGCTGATTTTACAGGATATTTCCTTTGACATCCAGCCCGGGGAAAAGGTGGCTATTCTCGGCGCGAACGGCGCGGGCAAAACGACGCTGCTGAACGTCCTGACCGGCCGCCTGCCCTATGACGGCGGACATGTGTCCTTTGGACAGGGCAAAACCGCAGGCGTGATTGACCAGATGCCGGATTTCCCGCCGGAATCCACGGTCGAGGACGTGCTGCGCCTTGCTTTCCGTGAGTCGGACGAGGTCGCTGCCGCGATGGACGAGCTGACCGATGAGATGACCCGCCGTCCGGACGACGCATCCTTGCTCAAGCGGTACGCGCAGCTGGAAACCCGGCTGGAAATCCTCGGCGGCTACAACCGCGATTACGAAATCGACCGCGTGTGCAACGGTCTGGATATTCCAGCGGCAATGCGCGCGCAGCAGTTTGCGCTGCTGTCCGGCGGCGAAAAGACGCGCATCAACCTTGCTCGCATCATTCTGGAGCAGACCGATATCCTGCTGCTCGACGAGCCGACCAACCATCTGGATATGCAGGCGGTGGACTGGCTTGGGGAATACCTCGAGGGGTACCGCGGCACCGTGATGATTATTTCGCACGACCGCTGGTTCATCGACCAGTGCTGCGACCGCGTCATTGAGATTCACGACTGCACCTGTGATTTTTACAACGGTAATTATTCTTATTATGCGGTCGAGCGGGAGCGCCGCCGAGAGGAGCAGCTCAAGCACCATGAGCATGAGCTGGCCGAGAAAAAGCGCCTCGAGGCGACTGCCCGTGCCATGCACGAGCACGGCACCGAGCATCTGGCCAAGCGCGCGGCGTCTATCGAGAAGCGTATCGCGCGCATGAAGGTCACCGACCGGCCCAAGACCGAGAAGAAAATGACCGTCACCTTTGGCGACCCGAATTATGAGACCGAAGAGGTCTTGAAGGTTCGGGATATTACAAAGAGTTATAACGGACGGGAAATATTACACGACATCAGCTTCAACATCCGTAACCGCGAGAAGGTCGCGCTGCTCGGCGCGAACGGCGCGGGCAAAACCACGTTGCTGAAAATCCTGCTGGGCGAAGAAACACCGGATAACGGCGTGATTCGCAAGGGTGTGGGGCTGCGCCCCGCCTATCTGCCGCAGCAGGTACACTTCGCCAATCCGCACCGCAACCTGATTGACACGTTGATTTACGATAAGAACGTGTCGATGCAGGTGGCGCGCAATCGGCTCGGCTCGTTCCAGTTTACGGGCGAGCAGCAGATGAAAACCGTGGAAATGCTGTCCGGCGGTGAGAAAAGCCGCTTGCGGCTGTGCGAGCTGATGTACGACCCGCTCAATTTCCTCATCCTCGACGAGCCGACCAACCATTTGGATTTGGCCAGCCGCGAATGGATTGAGGAAGCGGTCGAGGCGTTCGACGGTACGCTGCTGTTTGTCTCACATGACCGCTACTTTGTCGAGCGGTTCGCCACGCGCGTGCTGTATCTGGAGGACGGGCAGCTCATCGACTTCATCGGCACGTACTCTGATTTCCTGAAATACCGCGAAAAGGGCGAAAAACCGGAAAATCCTGCGCCCATACCGGCGCCAAAGCGCAAAAAGCCCGATGTCCCGACACTGGACGACGTTCCCCGTCCGCCGGAAAAGCCAAAGCGCACGGGCGGCACGAAGAATTTGCAGAAACAGCTCAACACCCTCGAGCGGGAGATTTCCCAGCTCGAGCAGCAGTCGGCCGACCTGGAGCAGCAGATGATTGAGGCGTCGTCCGATTCGGCGCGCCTTTTGGATCTGATGACCGAAAAGGAGGCATGCGACGAGTCGCTTGCCGCGAAGATGGACGAATGGGAGGCCGTTGCGGCCGAACTGGAGGAATTACAGCAATGACCGAACGCAAATTCTGGCTGGCGCTTGCGGCGCTGTTTGCCGTGGGCGGCGTGATACAGGTGCCGTGGGCGCCGTCGCGGTTTGGCGCGGTGTTCTTCTTTGCGCTGGCGGTTGGCTGCGCGGGCATGTGG
>NZ_CALWUQ010000038.1 GCF_944384695.1 uncultured Agathobaculum sp.
AGATCTACACTCTTTCCCTACACGACGCTCTTCCGATCTCAATGGTTTAGGGTCACTTGACACTTGGCACCGCCCCCGCCTATGTTTCACGCGGCGGGGGCGGTGCCTCTGCCGGGTTATGGTCATCATAATACAAGGACAGTAAACGTCCCAACTCGCGGTAAATCGGAAATTTCATGGTAGGAAAATGTACAAAGTTTACACTATCATGTACGCCGTCCGTGCTACTAAACCAAGCATCCCCAGGGCCATACACGCGCTCGGGCATCGTGTCTATCTTGCTCTTGTCCCACAGCAATAGACCTTCGGCCCGCGTGGGCCTAAAAAGAATCCGGGTGGACATGGCGGAGCGTAGCATGGCGGGCAAACCGCCCTCCTGCACAGACGCCTCCGCAATACTGATGATGACATAACAGCCAGCGGACGCGCCCATAGTTACTATGCGCCGCAGAAGTCCATCAAAAGTCGCGAGGCAATAGTCTGGGTCATCTTTTGTGGCTTTCGTCGGAAAAATGGACTTTAAGGACACATACTCGTCAATGAACAAAAGAGAAGGGTGCATCCTGGCGCCCCACCATTTCACGGCGTCACCCTGCCGCTCCGAAAGTTCGTTCAAACGCTGTTGCCGGTTTACAATGGTAGTGGAAAACCGTTTAAGCGCATCTAAAATGCCCCGTGCCTCGCCGTCTTCGTCCAAAGTTACCACATGGGGCAGACGGCTTAACTCCGCCTGTTTGGGGTCTATGGCAGTGACTTCACTCCCGTAGCTGTCCGGGCCAGCAAGTAGGACTTGGATAATTAGAGCGATAATGCCCGTGGTTTTACCACTCCGGGTTTTGCCCGCGCATAGGATAGAGCCGCTTGTGGTTAGGTCTATCTCCGTCCCAGTCTGCACTTGTAGGCGTGTAGGACTTGCGGAACGCATTTCTTCCACAGAGTGAAAAGTCAGGCTTTTATCGGCCATAACATTGGCCAATAAGAAAGTTACCCGATTAAATGCAACATCGGCATCCGTCTGTACGACGGCATACCGTTCATATCGCCTGTTTAACGCCGTCGATATATCGGGGGCTGCATTGATAATCGTATCAACAGATACAGCCCCAGCCGCAATCGTCAGGGCAAAAATGCCGTCCTCCATCTGCTTACAACTCACACGGGGCAATAGTTCACCTTCCCGGAGCCGCAACGGGTTTCCATGCACCGGATGCCACAGCGCCCGCCGGACTTTGTATCGGATCTTGGCGCAGTCCGGCATCCAAAAACGGACAGCCGCCGCCGCGATCAGAGCGACGACACCGGCACCAAGAGCAACGGCGGCGGCCTGTCCCATCATATGCCCTACTGCGCCCACAATCGGCACACTCGCGGCGGAGGCCAGCCCACGGCACCCCAGCGCCAGCACGCCCGCCACCACCAAGGCCCCGCCGCCCAGCGCGAGCAATATCACGCCGGGGGAGGCATAGGCCAGCGGGCCGACATCGTGACGATATGTACGCATTACGCCTTAGCAGGCTGGGCGACCTTGACGTCCTCGGCGCGGATGCTTAGTTGATTGCGGTAATCTCCATATACGGTTCCAGTTGGATTAACCAGTTCTACCACCGTGCCCGGCGCGATGTTCAGTGTTTTGTTAGGGACTTTAATTGATATTTTTTCAAAAATATTGCTTGCCTGTTCCCCATCTTTTACTCGATATGGTGTCTTGTCCTCAACGATTACGGCAATAATTTTAGAGCCAACAATATCCTTACTACCATAATCAGCCCATTGTTTACACCCGACAACTTGCAAGATTTTTCCACTGAAAAATGCAGGGCAGTCGAAGTGTAAGAATTGCGTCAAGTATTTCATGATATGTCACCTCACAATTTAATATAATCGTACAGGTAGCCGACCTCATCAGGGCCATTTAAGACCAAGCGGAGCGTGCCGAGGTTGGCGACAAATGGCATGTCCCAAATGCGCCCATCGGTCAAATAACCTATTAACGCCTCTTGTAGTAGGGCACGTGCCGGCCGGTCCAGGTGTACATGATACGATAGCAGCAGGTCGCCCATCTGCATATCCTGCGCCGCATAATAAATGGTAGGTTTCATGCTGTTCACCTCCTTTCTGTGCGCTCATTATATACCAAACTTTTTAAGCTGTAAAATCGCAAATATTATCCATTTTTGTGCAAGTTCACAACTTATATGGCAAAATACAAGCAATAAAATAGACTATATAAAGTCTAAAAAAAGACATGTGAAAGACACATCTATCGAACCTATCGACCTGTCGTATATTTCGTGAATTTCGAATTTTTGGATTTTATGTGAAATTAAATGCAATTCTCCTCTAAATTGACTTTCGGAATTCTTAATTTTGTTCAAGATTAACAAAAATACCCATCTCAACAAAAATGAGATGGGTATTTTGCGGTGGTGTCAGACATCCCCCCGGTGCGGCGCGTGTGCGCCGCATTGAAAAGAGAAAAATCCCCGCCCCGGAGACCGGGACGGGGTGTGCTGGGAAATCAGTTGTAGCGGACGACTTCTTCGTAAGTCCAGCCCATGTTGAACAGCATCTGGCTGGCCTGCGCTCGGGTGAGGTTGCCATAGGGGTCGAACGTACCCTTGTCGTCAACGCCGCCAATCATGCCGAGGTTGTAGGCACGCAAAATCATTCTTTCGCAGAAGTCGACGAGTCGCTCTTTCGAAGTGTACTGAAGGTCAAGACACTGATTGACAATGGCATAGTTTTCTTCAATCCACTTGTGGATGGCGTCGGCGTCCGGAAATTCGTCGATGGACGTGCGGTAGTTAATCTGCTTGCCTGCGGCGAGACCTGCTCTCCAGTTGTCGTAGACGGCAGTCCACATCGAACCCAGTGTGAGTTTTCCGTTGGACGCAATGTTATAGCAAAGTCCACCAGCGTCTTTAGCCAAAGCAGTTTCATATTCGGTCAAGGATGTTGTACCGCCGATTGTCTCTGTGCGGTTCATCAAATAGATGGCTGTATAGGCTCTGTCTGCGTTGACGGTGAACAAATCAGTGGCATATTTACCGCTTGTCCAGTAATCATAATCTCTGGAGAAGCCGATTAGACGTCCGCTGATGATAGCCAGTTGGGTACGGGTCAGTGCGTCGTTGGGGCCGAACTTGCCATTGCCGTAGCCCGCCAAAAGTCCGCCTTCCGTCATGGTCATGACAGCGTCGTAATACCATGCGTTGGACGCTACGTCGGTGTAGGAATTGCTGTAAGGCTTGGCAGTCTGACCAGGATGGTAGGTCTTACGGACGTTACCCCAGTCTTCTTCAATGGTTCCAGAGTTGCTGGGCTTGCTGGTGGAATTGCTGCCAGAATTGCCGGCGGTGCTGGTGTCCTTGCCGATGGTGATGGACTTACCATCGGTTGTATCGAAATGACCGAGCAGGGTGTAGGTATCAGCAGAGCCGCTGTACTTGTAGATGTCTACAATCATACCGGCAGGGATGTCGATGCCGTTGAATTTAGCAATCGTATAGGACGGATTGGTCGCAGATGCAGTTACGCAGACCTTGGAAGGACTGTCGGGCCATTCAAACGTGCCCTTGAACGTGCTGCTGGAGACAACGACGTCGTAAACGCCTTTGTCGAACTGAGACCAACTGCCGCTCTCGCCGTTGAGCGCACCAGTATCGGCGGCATAAGCGGCAGGGATGATTCCTACCAGCATGACAGCGGCCATCAGAGCAATCAGCAGTTGCTTTGTCTTTCTCATATATTTTCGCGCTCCTTTACATTATTAAAATAGGTTTGTGCGCTGATGTTGCCCAGCAGAGCAGCCCAAGGGGTGGGACATCCCCAGCCCCCGGGCACCTGCGGGGCGAACAAAAAGGCCGTGCAGGTATATGTATCCCTGCACAGCCCTGACAGCACACAAACCCATATCGAGAAAATCCCTTGTAAAACTTCGAGGGAATCGGTATAATGAGCGTGGCGCAGTAATACTGCTGTGTGGGTGGTGTAGCACCTGCATAGGGGCGTAAGAGGTTGCCGCCTCTTGCGCCCTGCCCTTATTATTCGCCTTGGTGTTATTTTAGCCCATGTTGTCGCAGAGTGCAAGCGGTTTTTTCGGACTTTTCCAGAGTCCGGGCCGCTTTTTTTGTTGTTCAGAGGGTGGTATTCAGATAGTCATAGCGTGGGTGGCCCGCCACGGACGGGGCCGGGGCGCGTGTCGTGATCCGTAGCAAGGCGGGGTCAGAGGTTGGTACGCTCCATGGATTATCCCGACGGGATAATCCGTCGCTCTGATGCCTGCGGGCATATGTTTTTAGAAATCCGGGGCGTCAGTAAGGTAAGCATGGGGGGCAATCTCTTTAAGTTTGGTATTCCCCGGTTTCCCATTTGGAAACTGCCTTATCGCTCACGCACAATTTTTCAGCCAATTGTGCCTGCGTGAAATGCTTTTGTTCGCGCAATTGCTTGATGACTGCGCCGGTAATATAGTGATTCATAGATATTCGCTCCTCTCATACAGCAGAATACCACGGCCTGCTGTCAGGAAGCAACCTACGCTGCGTAGAATTGCAAATGAGTAAAAGGGGAGAGACGAACTAAAGCGGCGGCACAGAATGTGCCGCCGCTTTAGTTCAGTCAACCGCTGTTACTTAAAATATTTTACACCGTTTTCAAAAATCGGCTGGTACTTTTCGCCATAAATATTGCGGCCGACAAACGGGCTGTAACGCTCGGTGTGGCCCATCTTGCCAAGCACACGACCATCAGGAGAGGTAATGCCTTCGATTGCGCACATCGAGCCATTGGGGTTCCACGCGATATCCATGGACGGATTGCCCGCAAGGTCGGTGTACTGGAAGGCAATTTGTCCGTTCTTCGCCAAATCATCAATGACATGCTGCGGAGCAACAAAACGGCCCTCACCGTGAGAAATGGCGATGGAGTGCAGATCTCCGACCTGACAAGAGGACAGCCACGGGGACTTGACCGATGCGACGCGCGTGGTCACATAGCGGCTCTGGTGACGGCCGATTAGATTGAAGGTCAGCGTCGGGTCATCACCGGTCATTTCATCGCGAATCTCACCGTACGGCACAAGACCCAGCTTGATGAGCGCCTGAAAACCGTTGCAGATGCCGAGCATCAAGCCGTCATGCTGTCTCAGCAGCTCGTGAATTGCATCCTTGATACCGGGGCCGCGCAGGAAGGAAGCAATGAACTTACCCGAACCATCCGGCTCGTCGCCGCCCGAAAAACCGCCCGGCACAATAACCATCTGGGCATTACGGATGGCGCTTTCAAGCTGTTCTGCGCTCTGCGCCAGTGCATCGGCAGAATAGTTGCGCACAACAATGATTTCCGCTGCACCGCCGGCATTTTCAACCGCGCGCGCGGTGTCATATTCGCAGTTGGTGCCCGGGAATACCGGAATGACGGCAAGCGGCTTGGCCGATTTAACAACCGGGGCCTTGGCGCTGCGCTCGGAATAGGATACGGCAGTCAAGTGTGCATCCTCCGCCGGCGCTTTGGTCGGGAATACGCTTTCCAAACGCCCCTCAAAAACATCGGTCAATTCGTCCAGCGTTACGGATTCACCCGCAACCGTGATATTGCTGTTCGCAGTGGTGTGGCCAACCAGCCAGTAAGCCGGCAGTTCTTCGGCGGCTTCAATCAGGATGCCACCGAAGTTCTTGAGATACAAAGCTTCGGTCGGGAAGCCGTCATCAAATGCAAAACCAATCTTGTTGCCAAGCGCCATCTTGCACACACCCTCGGCGATGCCGCCGACAGACAGCGCCCATGCGGATACAGCCTTGCCGGACGCGATGAGGTTTGCGACCTCGTTCCACACATGCTTCATGGTCTGGTAATCGGCCGAGCCGTCCTGGAAGTACGGCGCATCGAAGAAGTAAACCGGATGGTCTGCTGCCTTAAATTCGGGAGAAATCAGGCGAGAGGCATCCTGCGGAGCAATGGCAAAGGAAACCAGTGTCGGCGGAACGTCCATGTCGTCAAACGAGCCGCTCATCGAGTCCTTGCCGCCAATCGCGCCGAGGCACAACTCCTCCTGTGCCGTGTATGCGCCCAGCAGGGCAGACAAAGGCTTGCCGAAGCGCTTCGGGTCCTTGCCCAGCCGCTCAAAGTATTCCTGGAAGGTGAGGTAGGCGGTCTCAAAGTCGCAGCCTGCTGCGACGAGTTTTGCCACCGATTCGATGACCGCAGCGGATGCGCCAAGATACGGATTCTGTTCGGTATAATAGGGGTCAAAGCCGAACGCCATAACGGATGCGGTTTCGCACTGACCATTCTGCGCGGGCATGGTTGCCGCCATGACCTGCGTCGGGGTCAGCTGATATTTGCCGCCGAACGGCATAAAGACCGAGTTTGCACCAATCGAACCGTCAAATCGCTCGACCAGACCGCGTTCCAGACAAATCCCCAATGTAGATGCATGCCGCAGCAGCTTTTCTTTTTCGGTGCTGCCTTCCGGCGCACAGAGAATGGAGGGCGTCGGCAGGGAAGCGACCTCTGCGGTAACATGCTTGGCACAGCCGTTGGTGTTGAGGAAGTCACGCGAAACGTCCACAATCGTGTTGCCGTTCCACGTCATGCACAGACGGTTTTTATCCGTGACCGTCGCCACGACAACCGCCTCGATGTTCTCCTTGGCGGCAGCAGCAATAAATGCATCCGCATCCTTTGCACGTACGACGACTGCCATACGCTCCTGCGACTCCGAAATGGCAAGCTCTGTACCGTCCAGACCGTCATACTTTTTGGGAACTGCGTCCAGATTGATGTCCAGACCATCGGCCAGCTCGCCGATGGCGACCGAAACGCCGCCCGCGCCAAAGTCGTTGCAGCGGCGAATCATGCGAGTAACGCTGCCATCACGGAACAAACGCTGGATTTTACGCTCTTCGGGCGGATTGCCCTTCTGTACTTCGGCGCCGCAGGTCTCAAGCGAGGCTTCGGTATGCTTTTTTGACGAGCCGGTAGCGCCGCCGCAGCCGTCGCGGCCGGTTTTGCCGCCGAGCAGGATGACAATATCGCCTGGCTCCGGCACCTCGCGGATGACGTTCTCCAGCGGTGCGGCGCCGACGACTGCGCCAATTTCCATGCGCTTGGCAACATAACCCGGGTGATAGATTTCATGCACCAGTCCGGTAGCTAAGCCGATTTGATTACCGTAGGACGAATAGCCTGCCGCCGCGGTCTGGCACAGCTTGCGCTGCGGCAGCTTGTGCTCGAGCGTCTCGGACAACGGAACAGTCGGGTCGCCTGCGCCGGTCACGCGCATTGCCTGATAGACATAGCTGCGGCCGGAGAGCGGGTCACGGATTGCGCCGCCGAGGCAGGTCGCCGCACCGCCAAACGGCTCGATTTCGGTCGGGTGGTTGTGCGTCTCATTTTTGAACATCAGCAGCCAATCTTCATAGTGGCCGTTAATCAGCGCTTTGACTTTGATGGAGCAGGCGTTGATTTCCTCGGATTCGTCGATATTCTTCAGATATCCGCGCTTTTTAAGCACCTTTGCACCCGCAGTGGCAATATCCATGAGCGTCACCGGGCGTTTGGCCGCCTTTTCCTCGCCGTAGACCTCGACACGCGCCTTCAGATAACGGTCAAACGCATCCTGTACCATCGGGTCGTCGATGGTGGTGCCGTCGATTTCGGTCAGGAAGGTGGTGTGGCGGCAATGGTCCGACCAGTAGGTGTCTACCATACGCACTTCAGTGATGGTCGGGTCGCGCTTCTCTTGGTCGCGGAAATAGGTTTGGAGGAATTTCAGGTCATCCAAATCCATTGCAAGACCCATGTGCGTCAGCAGGTCGTTCAGGGCCGCCTCGTCCATATGGATAAAGCCGGTAACCGATGCGACCGTTGTCGGAATGGCATATTCGACTTTGAGGGTGGCGGGCTTGTTCATGGATGCTTCGCGCGCCTCAACGGGGTTAATCAGATACCCGCGAATCTTGTTCATGTCTGCATCCGATATCTCACCTTCCAGCACATAAATCTTTGCTGCCGCAACTGCGGGACGCTCGCCGCCGGTCAACAGCTGGATGCACTGCGCGCAGGAGTCCGCACGCTGGTCGAACTGGCCGGGCAGCGGCTCGACCGCAAGCACGGTGTGAGCGCCTGCCGGGCGGGGAAAGTCCTCGTCATAGCATACGTCTGCCATCGGCTCGGAAAAAACGATGCCCTTGGCTTTTTCATAGGCTTCCGGGGCGAGTCCCTCGGTGTCATAGCGGCAAAGATACCGCACATGGGTCAGGCTTTTGACCTCCAGCAGGTCGTGCAGGCTGGCAAACAGGCTGCGCGCCTCCACGTCAAAGCCGGGCTTTTTTTCGGAATAACAACGATTGACGCTCATGTATCGTGTCCTCTCCTTCATTTGATAAAAGATATCTTTATTTTACCTGTTTCGCAGGCATAAATCAATCGGTGAGGACGACAAATTATCAAGGCTTTGCTTTTGCTCTCTGTGTCATTTGTGCGGACAGCAGGACAAGAACGAGAAAAGGGATTGAAAAAGCGGCAGGATGCGGTATAATGAAAGCAAAAGGGGAGCGGCTGACGCTGCCGCTCCCTGTATTCCAAAAAGCAGGCGGCGGCATGGCGCTGCACAAAGCCCGCTTATCATCAAAATATGCCGTGCGCGGCTGCGCGGTCACAGGAGGAACAAGCATGGAAATCAAACTGTCACCGTCCATTCTTTCGGCGGATTTTGCCAATTTGGAGCGGGATATCAAAATTGCGACCGATGCGGGCGCGGAATATGTGCATGTGGATGTGATGGACGGGCATTTTGTTCCGAATATCACGATTGGCGCACCCGTGGTCAAATCGCTGCGGAAGGCAACGGACAAGGTGTTGGATGTACATCTGATGATTTCCGATCCGGACCAGTATCTGGATGATTTTATCAAGGCAGGTTCGGATATCATTACCGTTCATTACGAGTCTAACGGCGATACGCTCGCCCAGCTCAAAAAGATTCGTGAGGCGGGCGTTAAAGCTGCCTGTGTCATCAAGCCCAAAACATCGGCGGAAGTGCTGTTTCCGCTGTTGCCGTATTGCGACATGGTGCTGATTATGACGGTGGAGCCCGGCTTTGGCGGACAGGGCTTTATCCCGGAATGCATGGATAAAATTCGTGCGGTGCGCGCAGAAATCCAGAAGCATGGCTATAACTGCGAGCTGGAAATCGACGGCGGCGCCAAGCTTTCCAACACAGCGGATATTGTCGCGGCAGGTGCGGATGTTATTGTTGCCGGTTCTGCTGTGTTTGGCGGCGATATCGCGGCCAATGTCCGAGGCTTCCATGAGGTATTTGCCGAAGGTGTCTCGAAAGCGCAGTGGGCGAAATAACAGACAGAATACAAGCGGACGGTTCCCGCCGCCCGCTTTTGTATGCCATCTCGGAGGATAGAAGTATGAATTTCTTTATTTTTGATGTTGACGGGACATTGATTGATTCTGCCCCGGTGTATCTGCCTGCGCTCGGCCAGGCGCTGAATGAACACGGTTACACGCCGTCGCCGGAGCAGATACAGACTGCGTTTGGCATGACCGGCTGGCAGGGGCTTGCTTACTGCGGTGTACCGGAAGAACAATTTGATGCCGTCATGCATAGCTGGGAGGAAGAAGCTTACCGGCATTTGGAACGTGTGACCGTCTATGACGGGATTGCAGATACGCTTCGCGCACTGAAAGAGAATGGTAATAAGCTGGCGATTGCAACGTCCCGTAACCGTTCGCAGTATACCCGCGGCGTAAAACCGCTTGGACTGAGCGAGTTTTTTGATGCTGTAGTCTGCTCGGACGATGTGGCCGCCCCAAAGCCCGCGCCGGATGAGCTGTTCGAATGTCTGAAGCAAATGGGAGGCAGCATGGAGCAAGCGGTCTTTATCGGGGATAGCGCCTATGATATGCAGTGCGCGCGCGCTGCGGGAGTGAAAAGTGGCTTAGCCTTATGGGGCTGCCACGAGCCGGAGAAAATGACCGCCGACTTTCGGTTGACGCATCCCAGTGAAATCTTGGACTTATTCAAGAAATAAGCAAAAATCGCGCTGTGAGTACAGCGCGATTTTGTTTCATATTGGTGTTTAGTTTACCGCTTGTGCCGCAGCTTCGCTCTGTGCGGCAAGCTGGTTTTCCAGCCAACGGGAGATATCGCCAAAGGCATCCAGCCGCCCAAGCTCGTTGAGCACTTCGTGCCGTGCATCTTTATAAAAAATGACTTCAATGTTTTTCACTCCGGCGCCACGATAGAGGTTGACGACGCGGCGCACGCCCTCGCCATATTTCCCTACGGGGTCTTTATCTCCGGATAAGAACAACAGCGGCAAATGACGCGGCGTGCGGCGAAATGTATGGGAGGAATTGGCTTTGGCCAGTAAAGTATATAAATCACGAAAGCCGGTTGCCGTGAAAATAAAATTGCATTTTTCGTCTGATTGATAGAGCGACACCACGTTTTCGTCACGGCTGAGCCAATCAAATACAGTGTTCGGATGCTTGATTTTTCGATTATAACCCTTAAACGTCAGGGAAGATAAAAAACCACTGCGATATGTCATGCCACGGGAGCGGGCAATCGAATCGGCCAGATGTGCAGCGCTGATTGCGGCAGCAGTTGGCCCTGCGGTGCCAATCAAAATACAGCCGGATAATTTTTCGCCATATTCGGTTAAATAGAGCCGGGCAATCAAAGAGCCCATGGAATGCCCAAGCAGGAAATAGGGAAGCGCTGGATAGCGTTGCTGCATCAAATCGGTCAGCTGCTCAACGTCCTGCACAAGATACTTCCACCCGTCTCGCGTGGCAAAAAACCCAAGCTCAGAAGCACGGGCAACCGAAGCGCCGTGTCCGATATGGTCATTCCCGCAGACGATAAAGCCGAGACTGCAAAGATATTTGGCGAACGCGGTGTAGCGGGAAAAATACTCACACATGCCATGCGAAAGCTGCACAATGCCGCGCACTTCCGTTTCTTCCGGCACCAGAATGTAATACGTAACATTAGATACACCGTTGGCGCTTTTATAAATATTTTGCGTACACTTGATATTCATAAGCACACATCCGTTCGGCAATAAAAATCACTGCTAATATCATACCACACAAGCGGACAAATGTGCATGGTTTTTGAGCAAAATTAACAAAGCGTTTATAAATTGTCCATCTTGTGTGGTGGGGGTGCCACGTGCTATAATAGAGAAAATGTTAAAAGATGAGGTGTAAAGCATGCCGTATATTGGTGTTTCCACATCCAAAAAATTATCAGATGTGCAAAAAGATGCGCTCAAAACCGCGTTGGGAGAAAAAATCGGTGTCATTCCGGGGAAAACAGAAAAAGCGCTGATGGTGGATATTGCGGATGGACATACCATGTATTTTGCAGGCGAAAAACGAGAGCTTGCATTTTTGGATGTCCGCTGCTATGGCTCGACTGAATTTGCAAATCAAAAAGCATTCACCGAGGCGGCCTTTGCAGCAGTGCAGCAAACAACAGGACTTCCGGAGGATAGCATCTATCTGACGTACAGTGAGTTTGCCAACTGGGGCACAAAGGGCAGTATGAAGTAACATAGCGAAAGCATCGAAAAGGCACGACGGGTATCCGACGTGCCTTTCGCTATTCCATATTGCTTTGCGGCAGACCGATTTCAATGGAATTATGCCTTAATCGGGTGATAATCGTTGCGCCAGGATACAGAGGATATTTTATAGGGAATCGCTTGATACGAGGAGTCGATAATTTTGTGCGTATCCAGATCAAGCGTGTAGTTCTGTCGGAAAATCAGACAATTCTTATCCGATGGATTACTATTGCCGCCGAAAACCAGATTTCCCAGCGAATAGGCAATCGGCTTGCCTTTATAAACTTCCACCTCCTGCACCACATGCGGATGGTGTCCAATCACCAGATCGGCACCGCTATCAATGCAATAGTGCCCAATGGCGCGCTGCGTTGCGTCGCTGTGATAGGATTTTTCAATTCCCCAGTGATAATTGAATACAATCAGATCCGCGCCGCGCTGACGCAGATCGCGAATGGCATTGTCAATAAAATTCTTCTGTGCCGTATCAAACGACCAGCCGACATTAGAGGCAAAGCCAATGCGGACACCTTTAACCGTAACGATTGGCATGCGCGCATATCCGGATACCGCTACATAGGGAGAAAGATAGCGGACCGTATCATCAAAACCACGCTGCAAATAGTCCATCGAATGGTTGTTTGCAACCGAAACAATGTCAATACTGCCTTCCTTCAGCGCTTGCGCATATTCCGGACGGCCTTTGAACACAAAGGTTTTGCTGGCGTGGGCAGTTGATGTTGTCAGCGTACCTTCAAAATTGACCATGGTCAAGTCGTCATCAAAAAATTCGGGAATACCGGAGAAAAAATAGGATGGGCCTTTCAAGTCATACATTTCATCAAACGAACCACTATAGGCAAAATCGTATCCGCGACCAAGCGTGCAGTCTCCGCCGAAGGTGAGCGCCAACTCAACACTGTCATAGCCGGGCGCATCGCGCCAGCCGACCTCTACCGCGGTAATTGCCATGGAGGACTGCATACGGCGCAGCGACAGAATTGCTTGCTCTACCGTATAAGTATCATGCGGAGAAAATTTCCCGCCGGAGCCGCCCATGATGGCCTGGCCGTTTATATCCGTGCGTCCGGAGATGTACTGAACCGACTCCACAGCCCATTTGGGGATTTCATAATTGTCAGAAAAACGTTGCGGCTGGAGGTTGGCTTCGGTAAAACCGAATATGCCCATGCAGCGCTGCATCATCGCGGCAGCCTCGACACGAGATACCGGGTCATTGGGCCGAAACAAGCCATTTGCGCCGTTGACAATACCAAGGCGTGCAGCAATTTCGATATAGACGCTTTTGGTATCGCTGAAACTGCCAGATGCGACAAAAGGCAGACCACCGTCGAGCGGGTCCCCTAAGACCGGGCTTGTAACGGTAGATTCATCCGTAGAAGATGATGTTTCGTGGGATGTATGGTCTGTGGTTTCGCTTTCCTCTGGTGCAGGTTCCGCTTGATTATCCGTCGGCTGCATCGTCTCTTCCTGTGCTGACGCCTCCTCGTCGTTTACAAGGGTGGAAGATTGCGCGTCTTCATCCGCAGACGGAGCGGGCGTTATCGGTATCGACTGTAGGGAAATGCCCAGTTGCTCGGCCAAATCGGTAATTGAAAGCTGCTGTTCATGCGCAACCAAATCGACAGTCAATCGCGCAAGCTCGCCGCGCGTGATGGGTCGGGTGTAATCGGTGCCAAGGTCAAATGCCTCGGATACTGCGCCGCTGTCATAGGCAGCTTGCACTTCGCTTACCGACCAGTTGCTCATATGAATATTGGAGCCATTCCATGCGGAAGCACAGGTGCCTGTCAGTAGAGTCGTCAGCAAAACCACGACGCAAAGCCTTTTTCTCATTTT
Source organism: uncultured Agathobaculum sp. (assembly GCF_944384695.1). GTDB lineage: Bacteria > Bacillota > Clostridia > Oscillospirales > Butyricicoccaceae > Agathobaculum. The sequence continues at coordinate 13,455 of NZ_CALWUQ010000038.1, forward strand.
CGTTCCCCTTTCCTTTTGAGGAAACCGGATTAATCCGTTGTGTTTCCACGATATATTTCATCATACAGGAAATGGCATAAAGCTGTCAATTGATTTCACTGTCTCAAATTCAACCATTGTACGGTGATATTTTCAATCCAATTCTCGGCTTCATTGCTTGCAAGGCGTTTTCTCTTATGATAAACTATATTGGTTAAAATGTGCGTTTGAGGAGCGGTTTGATGCAGAAGCATGTATTTGTAATCAATGGCAGCGGCGGCGTCGGAAAAGATACCATCTGTGAGACAGCGACTGCTTTCTGGAAAGTGCAAAATATCTCTTCTATTACGCCGATTCTTCAAATAGCACGTTCCGCAGGGTGGGATGGGGTTAAGACGCCGGAAGCACGACGCTTTTTATCCCAACTCAAGGAAATTTGCACAGAGTTTAACGATCTGCCGTTCCGGTATTGTATGGAACAATATCAGAATTTTTTGCAGAATGACGCAGAGATTCTGTTTGTCCATATTCGGGAACCGGAAGCGATTGCGCGCTTCCGCGAAGCGGTCGGTAGGGACTGCCAGACGGTTCTGGTGCATAGGCCCGCATTGGAACAAGCCCGTGGTATTCTGGGAAATCACTCGGATGATGAAGTAGACAATTATACATATGACGGCATCTTCCTCAACGACGGTTCATTGGAAGAATTACCGGAAAAGGTTTATTCCTTTTTCAAACGTCTTATGAAAGCATAAGTCCGTTTGTCAAAGTCATAAAAACTGACGTCAGATGGAAAAGAATTTCTGTGCAGGCTTTCCACATGTGAATTTTGGATAGAGAAAAGAAAGGAACACTGTTATGAGCGAAGAAAACAAGCAAAAATCTCAGCCGGTTACGAAAGGTGGTGCACACGTCGCCAAAGCCGGAGGAAAAACGCCGGCAGCCGCGACGGAAGGAGAAAGCACTGCTGTGCCGAAGCGTAACAAATATGCCGACAAAATGAATAAAAAGAAAAGTCGGCTCAGCAAAGGTGTGCGCATTGGCATTGGTATAGCGGTTATTGTTTTGCTGCTTGCCGCGGGTATCTTTCTGGTATGGAAAACACGGAATACCGGCACGGAACTACAGGGCGAAACAACGGCTGTAGCTTCTCGCGGCATGTTGGAAACCTATATTGAGGGCAGCGGCGTGACGGCAGCCAAAAAGCGCGAAGAACTGGGCCGTGACCTGAAAGGCAAAGTAACCGATGTGCTGGTCGAAGTAGGCGATGAAGTGAAGAAAGGCGACAAACTGCTTGTCGTCAATCCAACGGAAACCCGACAGGAATTGGAAACCGCGCAAAATGAACTGGCGGATGCACAGCGTTCGGTTACCGAAGCCCAGGCCGAAGTGACGCAGGCACAAAGTACGTTGAGTGCAGCGCAGAAAAAGCTGAGCAAATTAAATGTGACCGCACCGTTTACCGGTAAAATCATCCCCGCTTCGGATTCCGAAGGCAATACGACGACCTATCGTGTCGGTCAGCAAATCAGCGAAGGGGAAGTCATCGGTTACATGGTGGATGACAGCAAAATGACTCTCTCGCTGTACTTCAGCTCTGCATATATGAACAATATCCAGAGTGGTCAATCGGCAACCGTTTCCATTCCTTCCGCAATGAGCGAAATATCCGGTACGGTTTCTTCGGTTGAAAAATCCGAAAAGATTTCCGCTGACGGCGTAAAAATGTTTCGTGTTGTCATTTCCATGCAGAACCCCGGAACCCTGACAAAGGGCATGGTAGCAACGGCAACGGTTTCTGCCAGTGACGCGGGAACGGTTTATCCGGCGGAGTCCGGTTCGCTGGAATACAATCGGGAAGAAGCGGTTACCGCACAGGTCAGTGGTGAAATCAGTGCAGTCAACGGAATCGACTATTACAGTTACAGCAGCGGTGCGACGATCATGCGTCTGTCCAGCGACTCGGCGCAGGATGAAGTGAAAAACGCGCAAAACGGCGTTACTACCGCACAAAACGGCGTCACTACCGCACAGAAGCAGGTAAAAGATAAGCAGGAGCGAATCACAGAACTGAAAAAACTGATTGCAAACGCGACGATTGAATCGCCCATTGACGGTGTCGTTGTCAGTATCAACGCGGTTGCAGATCAGGATGTAACCGGTACGGATGCTCTGGTAGTGGTTGCAGACCTCAACGATATTGTTGTCAATGCCGATATTCTGTCCACAGACGTAGGCGCTGTACAGCCCGGCCAACCAGCAACCATGAGTATGTACAACTATGATGGCTCACAGCTTACGTTGACCGGTATGGTGGATTCTGTCGCATTGGAGCCGACACAGGACAGCAGCGGCGGACAGGGCAGCATGCCTACCTTCCGTGCAGTGATTGCCATTGACCCAATTGAGGGACAATCCATTTACAGCGGTATGATGGTGGATTTCCAAATCACAACTGCATCGTCGATGGATTGCTTAATGGTGCCGTCACGTGCTATTGTGAATACGGAAAGCGGCACCGCAGTCTTTGCGAAGCCTCTGACCGATGAAAATGGCGAAGAAATTCCCTTTAGTGAGACACTGCCCATTCCGGAAGGGACGGAGGATATCCCCGAAGGCTTTGTGCTGGTACCGGTAGAGGTGGGAATCGCGGATTCCACCAATACGGAGATCCTTTGGGGCATTGACGAAGGGACAACGGTATTCCTTGCCGGACCGCAGGATCTGTATGCCGATATGGGTATGGATTCCGGCGTGATGGGCGTTGGATAAGGAGGGCGCTATGTTTTGGAAAAAAGCGCCTCGGCCGGACGTTGCGAGTGAGGAAGCGGTTGCAACTGAATTGTTGATTGATGTCCGGCAAATGAGTAAAATTTACAATGAAGGCCGGGAAAATGAGGTTCGTGCGCTCGACAACATTTCGTTAGAAGTGCAATGGGGTGAATTTCTTTGCATTTTAGGACAATCTGGTTCGGGAAAATCCACCCTGATGAACATTCTGGGTTGTCTGGATATTCCGACCTATGGTACGTATTTTTTGAATGGTCAGGCGGTCAGTGACATGAAGCCGTCTGTGCTTTCCGGTATTCGAAATCGGGAAATCGGTTTTATTTTTCAGGGATTTAATCTAATCCCGGCTTTAACCGCGTTGGAAAATGTCGAATTGCCGCTGATTTATCGCGGTATGGGCAGGGAAGAGCGCAGGCAATTGGCTTCGGATGCCCTGATTTCAGTCGGTCTGGAAAAACGAATGGACCACCGGCCGGGAGAAATGTCAGGCGGACAGCAGCAGCGCGTCGCCATCGCGCGTGCCGTTGCGGCAAAGCCGCCGATTATCATGGCCGATGAGCCGACCGGCAATTTGGATTCTGCATCCGGTTTGGAAATCATGCGGCAGCTCTCTGCGTTAAATGAGCAGGGGACATCCATTATCCTCATTACGCATGATAATCATTTGGCTCAAATGGCAAAGCGGATTGTCACGATTCAAGATGGACATATCATTTCCGATGCTCCTTCGAAAGGAGGATTGGCTGTATGAATTGGCTGCAAACGGTTCGCATGGCGTTTAAGTCCATTATGAACAACAAGGTTCGCTCTATTCTGACCATGCTTGGTATTATTATCGGTGTGGCTTCGGTGATTGCGATTGTCGCGTATATTCAGGGTGGCACCAAATTGCAGCGCCTGCAATATGAAGCGATGGGCGTTAAGATCGGAAGAGCACACGTCTGAACTCCAGTCACC
>NZ_CALWUQ010000039.1 GCF_944384695.1 uncultured Agathobaculum sp.
TTGTGATAGGCTGATTTACCTTAAAGGAGGATATTTGTTATGAAAATGGTACTTGCGATCATCAATTATGATGATGCTCAGGACGTAATCAATAATCTGATGAAGGCCGGCTTCCAGATCACCAAGCTGGCGACCACCGGCGGCTTCCTCAAGGCCGGCAACGTCACCATCCTGATTGGTCTGGACGAAGCCAAGCTGGACGAATGCTTCGAAATCATTCGCGAGCATTCCTCCTCGCGCAAGCAGATCATCCCCACCACTGCGGAGCTGGGCATGGGCTTTTTCCCGTCTACGCCCGTGCAGGTCGAGGTCGGCGGCGCGACCGTGTTCGTTTTGAACGTCGAGCGCTTTGAAAAGCTGTGATTTCGTTTGACGCGCTGCCGGGCAACGACACCCTGAAACGCGCGCTGCAACACGCACTGGCCGACCGTTTCCCGCAGGCGGTGCTGCTTTCGGGGGACGATTCTGCGGCGCTGGCGGCATGGTCGGATGTGCTGGCCGCGGGCATCCTGTGCGAAAGCGCAGGGCCGCGCCCATGCGGCACATGCCTTTCCTGCCGCAAGGTCAGCGAGGGCGTGCACCCTGACCTGACCGTTATCGACGAGGGCGAAAACGAGCTGAAAGTCGATTTGGCGCGCCGTCTCAAGGCGGAAAACGCCATCATCCCGAACGATGGCGCGCGCCGCGTGACCGTCATCCGGCACGCGCAGAACTTAAACCCCATGGCGCAGAACGCGCTGCTCAAAGAACTCGAAGAGCCGCCGTCTTATGCCTTTTTCGTGTTGACCGCCGAGCAGCCGGATACGCTTTTGCAGACCGTGCGCTCGCGCTGCACCAAGTTTGCGCTTGTCCCGCAGGAGGAAGCGGCCGGGGACGGCGAAGCCGCCGCGCTCCTTGCGCCCTATCTGGAGGCGCTTGCCGCAAGACGCGAGGACCGCATGATGCTGGCCGCGCTCGCGCTGGAAAAAACGCCGCGCCGCGCGCTGCTGGGCGTGATTGGCGTGCTGCAAAGCGCGCTGCGCGACGCGATTTTCTCGGCAAAGGGCCTGCCGCAGCCGCCGGCCGTGGCGGCGCTGCGCGCACAGACGCAGGCGCTGGCAAGCGTGGTGAGCGCGGCGCGGCTGCTCATGCTATATGATTTTCTGAGCGTGCTGGTCGACCGCGTCTCCCGCAATGCGGCGGCCGCGGCGGTGACTTGCGCGCTGACAAGCGATGCGTACCGCATCTGCTTTTTATAATGTAGGAGGATCAGTTTTTGACAACGATTATTGGAGTCCGTTTCAAAACGGGCGGAAAAATGTATTATTTCGACCCGCAGGATACGCCGGTGGCCGCAGGCGAGGACGTGATTGTGGAAACCACGCGCGGGCTGGAATACGGCCAGTGTGTGCAGGGCAACACGGAGGTGCCCGACCAGACGGTTGTCCAGCCGCTCAAGCGCATGGTGCGCGTGGCGACCGACGCGGATAAAAAGACGCTCGCGCGCAACAAAAAGCGCGCGGATGAGGCGTTCATCATCTGCAAGCGCAAAATTGAAGAACGCGGGCTGGAAATGAATCTGGTCACGGCGGAATGCACGTTCGACATGAATAAAATGCTGTTTTATTTCACCGCCGACGGCCGTGTGGACTTCCGTGAGCTGGTCAAGGATTTGGCCAGCGTGTTCCGCACGCGCATCGAGCTGCGGCAGATTGGTGTGCGCGACGAGGCCAAGATGATTGGCGGCCTGGGCACCTGCGGGCGCGAGCTGTGCTGCTGCTCGTATCTGGAGGACTTCCACCCAGTCTCAATCAACATGGCGAAGGATCAGAACCTGTCGCTCAACCCGGCGAAGATTTCGGGCGTGTGCGGCCGTTTGATGTGCTGCCTGAAATATGAGCATGAGGCCTATGCCGAGCTGCAAAAGGTCACGCCCAAGCAGGGCAGCGTCGTCGATACGCCCGAGGGGCGCGGCAAGGTCATCACGACCCAGATGCTGCGCGGCACCTGCAAGGTGCAGTTGGACGACAGCCCCGAGCATTCGCTGACCGAGTTCCGGTGTGCGGACTGCTGCGTGGTCAAGGGCGCGTGCCGCAACCGGCAGAATGCCGCGGCGATGGCCGAGGAGCGCCGCCGCATGGAGCAGGAAGCCGCCAAGCAGCAAAAGAAGCAGCAGGCCGAAGCCGAGGATGTGTCCGAAGAGACGCAGGGCGAGCAGCCCGCCGAGGGCGCAGCCCCCGCGGAAGGTGCGCCGCGCCGCCGCCGTCGCCGGGGCGGACGCCGTCGCCACAAGCCGCAGAATGGGGAAAATATGCCTGCGGAAAACGCATCCGCGCAGGAGCATGCGCCCGATGCGCAGGCGTGACCCGTTATTTTACGCATCCGGCACTTTCCCGGGTAATCGAAGCCAAAAAACCGTCTCCCTTTGTCAGGAGGCGGTTTTTTGCATGCGGCGGGAAATGCAATAAAAATGTAATATTGCGCGCGCTTGTGTCACAAATGTTACACTTTTCCGCCTGCTATTGAGCGGCATGCAGGAAAAGGCTATAATTTATATATCAATAATCCAAGGATGGAAGAATCTATGCTCAAGAAAACCATATCCGCTCTGTTTGCGGTGTGTATCATGATAATAGGCGCTTCGGCTGCGGGGACGATTTTCCCGGCGCAGCGCACGGATATCGACGGCGTGACCCGGTACGGTTATCTGGATGAAGAGGGCCGCACCGTGCTGCCGTTTTCCTATACGCAGGCCGGGGAGTTTGCCGAATGTGGTTTGGCAGCGGTTGAGGACGATAAGTGGCAGACCGCAGTCATCGACCGCGAGGGCCGGCTGGTCGTGGACTACACCGACGCGCCGGTATCGGTCGAATTTTCCGATGATGCAATTGCCTACCGCTATGCCGACCACAGTGTGTATTATACGCTGGAGGGAGAAAAAATCGGCTCGTATGCGGGGGCCGTAGGCTTTTTTGAGGATGGCCTGCTGCTGTGCAAAAGCCCGGCGTCCGGCCTGTATTCCTATGTGACGCAGGACGGCAGCGCCGCGTTTGCGGGCGAATTTAAAAATGCGGGCGTATTTTCCGGAGGCCGCGCGCTGGTGTGTACGCAGGACGGGCAGTATCTTGCCATTGACACCGCAGGGCAGACGCTGTACACACTGGAAAGCGGCATTGAGCCGCGTTATATGACCATTTTCGGTGAGGATACCATCGTCCTGTCCAACGGCATGGCCAAGGCGCTGTATTCACTGTCCCAAAGCGATTATCTGACGGTGTTCAAATACAGCGAAATCAGCGAATTTCATGACGGCGTGGCGATGGTCCGTGAGGGCAACCGGTGGGGTATGATTAATACGGCCGGCAAGCTGCTGACCGAGCCGACCTATTACTATCTGTCCTATATGGGCGAGGGGCTGTATGCCGCCCGCAGCGCGGATGGCTCGGCCTCCGCTGTGGACGCCGACGGCAACGTGGCCTATCGCGTGAGCAGTTATATCGGCGGCTTCAGCGAGCTGCGCTACGGCCTGTCCTGGCACGGTACGGCGGACGGCAGCCTGATTTTCTTCAAAAAGAACGGCGGCTACTTCGCCAGCCTGAAAAACGCGGAAAACCCGACGCTTTTGAGCGAAAATGTCGTGCGCGTGACGCAGGATGAAACGCTCAAATATATCAACCTGTCCACCGGGAACACGCTGCTGGAGCAGCCGAAATCCTTTGATTTGGGCAGCGGCCTCACCGCCACGACCGTGCATTACGAGAAGTTCATGGGCTATCAGGCGGATGGGAGCGAGCACGGCTGGAACGTGGATTTTCCGGAGATAAGCGGTCTGGCCGACGCCAAGGTGCAGCAAACCATCAACGACGCGATTCGCGCGTTTTTCCTGCAAGGCCCGCCGGTCACGGCGGAGTATGAGGCGCTGGAGGGCAGCTATGGCGCGTCGGTCGAAGGCTCGGTGCTGGTCGTCTGGGCCAACTGCATCAGCGGTCAGGGCGCGGGCTCGTCGGTTTGGAATGACAGTCTGGCCTTTGATTTGCATACGGGCGAGCAGTATGAAATCAGCGATTTGTTTGTCAGCGGCTACATGGATACGGTCAAACAGCTGCTGCCGGCCGAACATGAAATCTATCTGTATGGCGCCCCGCGCATGAGCGACGAAGGCGTAACCTACTATTATAATGAATACGAAAGCGAAACGCGCCGCGCCTATACCGAAAGCTATCTGCTGACCTTTGCAGAGCTGGGCGATGCGGTGGATACGGAGAGCGCATGTTATCTGGCGCTGCAAACGCCGCTGGTGCGGACGGAGACGACCGTGGCGGGCTTCTCGGATGTGAGCGTCAACCACTGGGCGACGGAGTTTATCCGCACGGTTGCCGACAAGGGTCTGATGCAGGGGTCGGATGGCAAATTCCGTCCGGATGAGCAAATCACGCAGGCCGAGGTCTGCGCCACCATTGCGCGCAGCCTGTCGCTGGAGGCGGACGAGCAGAGAATGGACGGCATCGAGCAAAATGCGTGGTATGCCGAGGAGGTCAGTGCGGTCTGGTCCGCGGGCCTGCTGGACGGGCTGGAGGACAACTTCCAGCCGGACAGCGTGATGACGCGCGCGGACGCCGCGCAGCTGTTTGCCAATGTGCTGGTGCAGCAAAAGGACGGCACGCTGCCGGATGACCAGACCGTGGAGGAGACGCTTGCCTCGTTTACGGACGCTGCGGAAATTCCGGAGGAACGCCGCGCCGCGGTCGTGCTCTGTATGCAGAGCGGCCTGATAAACGGCTATACCGACGGCACCTTCCAGCCGCAGCGCGGCTTTACCCGCGCAGAGTTCGCCAAACTTCTGACCATGATTTGAGCGGTTTTTCGGGCTGCAAACCCCGTCAAACGGAGTTTGCAGCCTGTTTCATTCGATTCGGTATGGGAGGAGGGAGGCCCCGGATGCCGTTTGATGGGAGGATGTGCCGAATGATGGCAAATCCCAGTCGGTTCCCGTAAAATAACAGTACACAAATGACGAAAACAATGGTAAAATAGGGATAACGAAACCAAAGAGGTGATAGCTGTGAAAAGATTTTTATCCGCCGTGCTGGCGGTTGCCCTGCTTTTGTGCACGCTGCCGGCGGCGTTTGCTGCTTCCGACATCGAAAACCACTGGGCAAAATCGTATCTGCTGGGGCTGAATGAGCTTGGGGTCATCAACCCTTCTTCGGATGGCGAGTATACGCCTGATGTGGAGATTCGGCGCTGGGAGTTTATGCGCTATATCAACCGCGCCTTCGGCTTTACGGAAAAAGCCTCGATTAACTTTTCCGACGTCAGCACCGACTCCCTTTATTATGAGACCGTGCAGATTGCCGTCAAGTATGGCTACATCAACGGCGTAGGCGATAACAAGATGGACCCGGATGGCACGCTGACGCGCGAGCAGGCCGCTACCATCCTCGGCCGTTTGCACAAGTATACGCCGAGCGCCGATTTGTCCGAGCTGAACGGCTTTACGGATAAGAATAATCTGAGCAACTACAGCAAGTCGTATGTGGCCGAGGCGGTTGCGCAGGGGTATATCAACGGTTATACCGACGGCACCTTTAAGCCGCAGGGCAACATCACCCGCGGCGAAATCGCCAAAATCCTGTATTATTTCTTGGGCAGTTCGCTGAATACTTCGGGCAAGGCCTATACCGGCGACGATTTGAACACCGATACCAAGAACGTGACCATTTCCGCGCCCTGTTCGCTGTCCGATGCCACGATTGAGGGCAACCTGTTCATCACGGAGGGCGTGCTTTCGGGCACTGTCAGCCTGTCCAATGTCACGGTCAAGGGCGATATCATCGTCAGCAGCGGCAGCGTGACGCTGGATGGCGTTTCCGCGCTGCATATGACGGTCTCCAATTCGCTCGGCCTGACGCTGCAGGTGACCTGCACGGGCAACAGCAACATCGGTGAGACCGAGGTGCAGACCTCCGCGGCGCTGACCGAGACCAATCTGGCCGCATCGGCCGGCGGCTTTGCCGATTTGACGCTGACCGGCAACAACCTGTCGCTGACGCTGGATGCCGCGGTGTGGGATGTGACCACATCGGGCAAGACCTCGATTCTGACCACGGGCAGCACATCTATCAGCGAGCTGAACGCAAACGGTGAAACCGCGGTGACCGGCGGCGGTTCGATTCAGTCTGCGGTGATCAGCGTGTCCGGCTGCGAGCTGATTATGCAGCCCGCCACCTATTCGCTGGGCGGCGGCGTGACGGCGATTATCGCCGGTCAGTCGATTTCCTCGTCGACGGGCGTCTCTATCTCCCCGTCCACCCTGTCGATTGATATCAACAATCCGGATGCGATTGCGCATTCCTATGACTTTACCTTCAATGCGGATAAGAACGATTTGGTCCGCATGTCCGTCGATGGCCAGACGCTGGTGCTGGGCACCGACTATAACGTGCTGACCGATAAGAACGGTGTGCGCGTTTATAAGACCTATCTGAAAACGCTCAGCGCCGGTGTGCATACCGCCGAGCTGCTGTTCGTGGATAATACCAAGGCTTCTCTGGGCATTCTGGTCGGTGATTCCGCCCTCAGCGCGGTCAGCCCGTCGCAGGTCACATTCGATAAGTATGAAGAGTCGCCCAACTATTCCAATGTATCCGTGACGGTTGTGCTGCCCGCGGGCACGCTGCTCGATTCGATTAAGCTCGGCAGCACGGTGCTGGAGCGCGGCGTGGATTATCTCTATAACTCCTCCACCGGCGTTGCCACCTTCCTGCGCGAAGAGCTGGAGAAAAAGAGCAAGGGCACATATACCATCACCTTTGTGCCGGATAAGGGCACGAACTTCACCTGCACGCTGAACGTGGTGGATTCTTCGCCGGTCAACGGCATCTCCCCTGCGGAGATGGACTTTGATTCCAACGCCAATGCCGAAGGGTATCAGGATTTGACCGTCACGCTCAGCACAGCGGACGGCGCAAAACTGGAGAAAATTGTCGCCAACGGCAAGGTTCTGGAAGAGAATTGGCAGTATAAGCTCAACGGCAGTCAGGTCACCATCAGCAAATCCGCCATTGCGGACCTGGGGGCGAACGGCGCGGCTTATGCGAATTTGACCTTTGTCATGTCCACCGGTCAGAACCCGATGCTGCGTGTCAATTATGTGACGACATATGCGTTGACGGCAACCGTGGTGGATGACCTCGGCCTGCCGATTGATGGCGCGACGGTGTCCTTCCAGTCCACGGATATAACGGACGGCAGCGCGACGCAGAATGCCACGACCGATGCAAACGGCAGCGCGACGGTTTATGTCAAGCAGGGCACTTACAAGGTCACCGCGACCCATGCCCGCTTCACGGAGTCGGTTTCCACGACCACAAGCGTTTCCGGCGCGCGTTCGGTCAAGCTGACGGGTGAAATCCTCGAGACCGTGCAGATTGTTGTGACCAATGCATATGGTGCGCCGCTCTCCGGCGCGGTGGTCACCATCGGCGGCCAGAACATCACCACCGGTGCGGACGGCACGGCTTCGTTCAGCCTCAAGCGCGGCAGCTACATGGCGCAGATTGCGTGCGTGGGCTATACCACCGAGACGATTCCGCTGTCGGTCAACGGCACGGTGCGCGAGCGCGTCCAGCTCAATTAACGCTTACACAAAAACAAGCCGTCCGGCGTTTGCCGGACGGCTTTCTTTGTATAAACGGACCAATTCAGCCTTTTTTGCACGAGTCCCGCAGAAACTGGATGACGTCCCGCCGGGTGATGATGCCGCAGAACATGCCGCGTCCGTCGGTCACGGGCACAAAATTCTGCGCGGACACCAGCTCAATCATGTCCTCCATGCGCGCATCAATGCCGACCGAGCTGTGCCGGATGCGTCGCGGCACTTCCCCGACGGTCATGTGGTCGAGCTGCTCGGAGGTGTGGCTCAGCACCAGACGCAAAAAATCGCCCTCGGTAATCGTGCCGGTATAGCGTCCGTTGGGGTCAATGACCGGGATGGCGGTAAAGCCGCTCTGCATCATATCGTCGAGCGCCTGCCGCACCGGGCAGTCCGCGGATAAGTACGAAACCTCTGCCTTGGGCTTGAGGAAAAAAGAAATATTCATCACAGGTCCTCCTTGTGGATTCTGCTTCTATTTTACGATGCTCACCTGCGCAGGTCAACCGATTCTGGTCAATGCTAACAATTTATTAACAATTAAAAATACCGTTCTTGTTTGTTTTGACGGCAAAGGCCGGCTTTCCAGAAAAAAGTGAGCAATGGACTTGACGAAAACGCTTTTAACTGATAAACTGTAAAAGCGGGATGGGTTTCACCTTTCCTTCACATGCATTTTACGCAGAAAAGGGGTTTTCACATGAAGAAGAGATTACTTGCCGCATTGATGGCCGGCGCAATGGCCCTGACCATGACCGCCTGCGGCGGCACGTCCAACGATACCGCCAACACGGATATGAACGATACGGCTGAAAGCGGCGGCACTGCCGGCAGCTATCAGGTCGGCGTGGTGCAGCTGGTGCAGCACGAGGCGCTTGACGCAGCGACGCAGGGCTTTCAGGATAAGCTGAAGGAGCTGATTGAAGCGGACGGCGGCACGGTGGAGATTGATGTGCAGAACGCCTCGGGCGACTCCGCGAACTGCGCGACCATCGCCAACGGCTTTGTTTCTTCCGGCGTTGACCTGATTATGGCAAACGCCACCGCTGCCCTGCAGGCTGCGCAGGCTGCAACGGCGGATATTCCGATTCTCGGCACCTCGATTTCGGATTACGGCACCGCGCTGGGTGTGACCGACTGGACGGGCACGACCGGCACCAACATTTCGGGCACGACCGACCTTGCGCCGCTTGACGGCCAGGCCGAGATGCTGCAGGAGCTGTTCCCGGATGCGAAGAATGTCGGCCTGCTGTACTGCTCGGCCGAGCCGAACTCCGCTTACCAAATCAACACCATCAAGCCGATTCTCGAGGACATGGGCTACACCTGCACCGAGTACGCTTTCACCGATACCAACGACGTTGCCTCGGTTGCGCAGAATGCCGCGTCCGCCAGCGAGGTAATTTATATCCCGACCGACAACACCGCGGCTTCCTGCACGGAAGCGATTGCGAACGTCGTTCTGCCGGCTAAGATTCCGGTCATCGCGGGCGAGCAGGGCATCTGCTCGGGCTGCGGCGTAGCGACGCTGTCGATTGACTACTACGAGCTGGGCGAAATCACCGGCGAAATGGCGTATGATATTCTGGTCAACGGCTCCAACCCGGGCGAGATGGAAGTCCAGCCGGCGCCGAACTTCACCAAGATGTACAATGCTGCCAACTGCGAGACACTCGGCATCACCGTGCCGGACGACTACACCGCCATCGAAGGCTAAGCGGCAATAAACAGACAAAAAAAGCGGAAAGGGCTTTCCTTTTCCGCTTTTTTTTGCTATACTAATGAATGTGCTTTCGCACTTTATCAGATGATATTATTATTGGGGGCATTGAAAAGTGGATTTCTTCTCCAACCTGCTGGCCGCGCTGCCCGGCGCGGTGGCACAGGGCCTGATTTGGGGCCTGATGGCAATTGGTGTGTTCATCACCTTCAAAGTGCTCGATTTGGCCGATTTGACCGTTGACGGGACGATGGCTACGGGCGGCGCGGTTTGCATCGTGCTGATGACAAACGGCGTGAACGTCTGGGTGGCGCTGCTGTGCGCGTTCCTTGCGGGCATGCTTGCGGGTCTGGTGACCGGTGTGCTGCATACCTTCATGGGCATCCCGGCTATCCTTGCCGGTATCCTGACACAGCTTGCGCTGTTCTCAATCAACCTGCGCATCATGGGCAAAAAGGCCAATATGGCCATCAATCCGGACAACTACGATTTGCTGGTTTCGCTGCGCAATGTCAAGAAAATCACGCTGGAAAACCCGATTTTTGTCGCGGTGGTGTTCACCATTGTCGTGATTGTGATTTTATACTGGTTTTTCGGCACGTCGCTCGGCTGCTCGATTCGTGCGACCGGCGCAAACCCGAACATGAGCCGTGCGCAGGGCATCAACGTCGATTTTAACAAGGTGCTCGGCTTGATGATTTCCAACGGCATCGTGGCGCTGTCCAGCGCGCTCTATTGCCAGTATCAGGGCTTTGCCGACGTCAACGCGGGCCGCGGCGCCATCGTCATCGGTCTGGCGGCAGTCATCATCGGTGAAGTGCTGTTCAGCCGCATTTTCCGCAACTTTGCGCTCAAGCTCCTGTCGGTTGCGCTGGGCGCGGTGATTTACTACATCGTGATTCAGCTCGTGCTCACGCTCGGTCTGGACACCAACGACCTCAAGCTGATTACCGCGGCGGTCGTGGCAATCTTCCTTGCCATCCCCTATTGGAAGGGCAAGTATTTCAAGGGCGCGGGCAAGGCAATCGCCAAGGCCGGCGCGGAAGCGAAGGGAGGCGAGGACAATGCTTGAACTGAAGGGCATCTATAAGACGTTCAATGCGGGCACGGTCAACGAAAAACGTGCGATTGACGGTCTGGATTTGACGCTGGAAAACGGCGATTTTGTGACCGTCATCGGCGGCAACGGCGCGGGCAAGTCCACCACGCTCAACCTGATTGCGGGCGTGTATCCGGTGGATGCCGGACTGATTCGCCTCAACGGTTTCAACTTGACCGGTCTGCCCGAGCATAAGCGCGCGCGCTTCCTCGGCCGTGTGTTTCAGGACCCGATGATGGGCACGGCGGCTACCATGGGCATCGAGGAAAACCTCGCGCTCGCCTATCGCCGCGGCAAGCGGCGCGGCCTGAGCTACGGCATCACCAATGAGGAGCGCAAGCTCTATCGGGAAAAGCTGGCAACGCTCGGCCTTGGTCTGGAGGACCGCATGACCAGCAAGGTCGGCTTGCTGTCCGGTGGTCAGCGGCAGGCGCTGACGCTGCTGATGGCGACGCTGCAAAAGCCGGATTTGCTGCTGCTTGACGAGCATACCGCTGCACTTGACCCCAAAACCGCGGACAAGGTGCTGCAATTGACCCAGGAAATCGTCGAACGCGACAACCTGACCACGCTCATGGTCACGCACAACATGAAAAATGCCATTCAGTATGGCAACCGCCTGATTATGATGGATGCGGGCCGCGTCATTGTGGATATCCGCGGCGAGGAGAAGAAAAACCTCACCGTGCGCGACTTGCTGGAAAAGTTCAATATCGAAAACGACCGCATGCTGCTCAGCGAATAACGGCGCATGCAGGCGCTTTATATCGACAGTAAAAGACTGCTGAAAAACATGGTTTTTCGGCAGTCTTTTTTTCTTGGTGCCGCGTGCGATAAAAATGAAAAAAACGCTTGACAAACTGGTTAGCATATGCTAACTTATATACAGGTTAGCCGAGGCTTACTGATAGGCAGACCAACCGGACCCGTCCACGCGGAACGGGGCGGCTCCGGTAACACATACAAGACTTCCTCTGCATTTTGCGCATCATCCGAACAGAAACGACCGGTAGATGGGCGCGGCCGTATGGCTAACCGCGGCTGCGCCTGCCGGCCGGGTGGACGCGGCGCGGAGGACACGGGAGGAGCGTTTGCGCATGAATCATCAGCTCGATTACCTGCTGGCGGCTTATTGCTCGCCAACCCTTGCCGGCATCAAGCCTGCAAGTCTGGTCTCCTGCGACCGTATGCAGCATGCGGATTTGCCGCAGCAGCTCCATACCTATCAGACGGCATTTGCCCGGCGCGGCATCCGGTTTGATATCCTTTGCGCCTGCCGCGGACGTTTTCTGTTGCTGGTGTATCACAAGGAGCAGCTGGAGCGCCGTATGGCGGATGCGCGGGTGCAGCGGGTGCTGGCGAAGTTCGGCTATCCGGCCGATGCGCCGCTCGAAAACCTGCTGGACGGCCTGCGGCGGCGGATTGCCGCACAGCCGGGCTTTCCGCATGAAATCGGGCTGTTTCTGGGCTATCCCATCGAGGATGTCATGGGCTTTATCCGCAACGAGGGCCGGGGCTGCAAGCTGTGCGGCTATTGGAAGGTCTACGGCGACGCGGAGGCCGCATCCCGTTTGTTTGACCGCTTATCGCGGGTATGCCATGCGGTGAAAACACGTGTGGAACAGGGCGAAACCCTGCTGGAAGTGTTTGCCGCGGCATAAAGCGTTTATTTTCAATCATCATTATTTACTGAATCAACTTTAGGAGGTTGGATTCCTATGAGCAAGGCAGCAGTAATTTTCTGGAGCCAGACCGGCAACACCGAGCAGATGGCAAGCGCCATCGCGGACGGCATTCGCGCGGGCGGTCTGGAATGCGATTTGATGAACGTAGCGGAGGTGAGCGCTGCCGACGCTGCGAAATACGATAAGCTGGCGCTGGGCTGCCCGGCGATGGGCGCGGAAGTGCTGGAAGAGGCGGAATTTGACCCGTTCTTCACCGAGCTGGAGGGCAAGCTGGGTGGCCGCAAGGTGGCGCTGTTCGGCTCGTACGGCTGGGGCGACGGCCAGTGGATGCGCGACTGGGTGCAGCGCGCGGACGATGCCAACGCCAACGTCTATACCGATGAGGGCCTGATGGCGCATGAGACGCCGGATGAGGCCATGCTCGACCAGTGCCGTGAGTTCGGCAAGGGCTTTGCCGCTTATTAACCCCGACCCTATCCCGCGCGCATTGCGCGCCATCCGATAGATTTTCTGCAAATTTTGCAGAAAATCATAAAAAGTGTGTGCTTTGCCACACTTTTCATACAAGTGCGGAGAAAAGTTTCGCATGTCGGAACTTTTCGAAGCGGTGAACGCATCCGCGTGTAACGCGGTGCGTTCTCTCGATGGAAACCGTTGGTTTCCATCGAATAAATAGGTCATACCCGCCGCGACGGCGGCGGTTATGATACAAATATCCTTTCTTGTCCCGGGGGAAACCCCAAGGGGATACCGCTCGGTATCCCGCAACATGAGCCCGCGGCTGTCCGGAACAACAGCCGCGGGCTTCCTCCTTGTTGGGAGAAAAAGAGAAATTAGAACATGCTAACTGCGGGATGTTGGTTAGTTTTGACAAACTTCAGAGTCATGGCTTGACAATTGGAGTTAGCAGTGGTAAACTGCAAACGAAACAGGGGTTAGATGATGCTAACTTCTGCCTGTATGAATAAGATTCGCGTAAGGAAGGAGAGGATCGCTATCATGCCGCTGACATTGGTAGACACCGGCGTGCCGACCACCATCAAGGCCATTCGGGGAAAGGATCAGACCAGACGGTTCCTGCAAAATCTCGGGTTTGTCGAGGGGGCGTCGGTTTCGGTCGTTTCCTCGCTTGCGGGAAACCTCATCGTCTCGGTTAAGGACACGCGCGTTGCAATCTCGCAGCAGATGGCCTCGCGCATCATGGTGTAAAGGGGGAAGAAAAGCAATGGGCAATCTGAGGAACACACCCTGCGGCAAAACGGTGACCGTGCGCCGGGTGGAGGGCGAAGGCGCAACCCGCCGCCGCATCATGGATATGGGCATCACGCGCGGCGCGGAGGTGTTCGTGCGCAAGGTCGCGCCGCTGGGCGACCCGATTGAAGTGACCGTGCGCGGATATGAGCTTTCGCTGCGTAAGGCGGACGCGGAAAAAGTTTTGGTGGAGTAAGCAATTTTTTTACATAGGAGTTAGCAGAAGCTAATTCAAGAAAGGGGCAACAACATGTCGATTCGTTTGGCGCTTGCCGACAACCCGAACTGCGGCAAGACCACGATGTTCAACGACCTGACCGGCGCGACGCAGTACGTCGGCAACTGGCCGGGTGTCACCGTGGAGAAAAAAGAGGGCCGCTACAAGGCGGATAAGCAAGTTTACATCACCGACCTGCCGGGCATTTACTCGCTTTCCCCATATACGCTTGAGGAGGTCATCACCCGCGATTATCTGGTCGGGGAGAAGCCGGACGCCATCATCAATCTGGTGGATGCGGCCAACATTGAGCGCAACCTATATCTGACCACGCAGCTGCTGGAAATGGGCATCCCGGTGGTCGTGGCGCTCAACATGATGGACATTGTCGCCAAGCGCGGCGACGTGATTGACACGGAGAAGCTCTCGGCTAAGCTGGGCGTGCCCGTGGTCGAAACGACCGCACTCAAGGGCAAGGGCACCAAGGAGCTGGTCGAGGCAGCCAAGCGCGCCGCGGCGACCGGCGCAAAGCCCGAAGCGCATGCGTTTCCCGACACCATCGAGCAGGCAATCGGCCAGATTGCGGCGCTCATCGCGGACGTGACCGAGCAGGACCAGCGCCGCTGGTTCGCGGTCAAGCTGTTCGAGCGCGACGAAAAGGTGATGGCGCGCTTCCACTTCGGCGAGGATACGCGGGAAAAGCTCGAGCAGATTATCGCTGCGGTCGAGGATGAGTTGGACGACGACGCGGAATCCATCATCACCGACGCGCGCTATCAGTACATCACAGAAGTGGTGAAACCCTGTGTAAAAAAGCAGAAAAGCGGCATGACGGTGTCCGACAAGATCGACCGCATTGTGACCAACCGCATTCTGGCGCTGCCGATCTTTGCGCTGGTCATGTTCATCGTGTATTATGTGTCGGTCACTTCGGTCGGCACGGCGCTGACCGACTGGGCCAACGACGGCGTGTTCGGCGAGGGCTGGGAGCTGTTCGGTGCATGGATTCCGGGCATCCCGACCCTTCTGGGCGGCGCGCTGAGCACTCTGGGCGTTGCGGACTGGCTGTATAGCCTGATTATGGACGGCATTGTGGCTGGCGTCGGCGCGGTGCTGGGCTTTGTGCCGCAGATTCTGGTACTGTTCCTGTTCCTCGCCATTCTGGAGGACTGCGGCTATATGGCGCGTGTGGCCTTCATCATGGACCGCATTTTCCGAAAGTTCGGCCTGTCGGGCAAGAGCTTCATCCCGATGCTGATTGGCACGGGCTGCGGCGTGCCGGGTATCATGGCTTCGCGCACGATTGAGCAGGAGCGCGACCGCCGCATGACTATCATGACCACGACCTTTATCCCGTGCAGCGCCAAGCTGCCGATCATCGCCCTGATCGCGGGCGCGATCTTCGACAACGCGGGCTGGGTGGCCTTCTCGGCCTACTTCATCGGCGTGCTGGCGATTATTGTATCCGGCATCATGCTCAAGAAGTTCCGGATGTTCGCGGGCGAACCGGCTCCGTTCGTCATGGAGCTGCCGAGCTATCACATGCCGACCGCGCGCAACGTGCTCCGCTCGATGGGCGAGCGCGGCGGATCGTTCATCCGTAAGGCAGGCACCGTTATTCTGCTCAGCACGGTTGTGCTGTGGTTTTTGCAGGCTTACGGCTGGGAAAACGGTGCGTTCGGTGCGGTTTCCGACATCAACAACAGCGTGCTTGCAGCGATCGGCAACGGGATTGCGCCGCTGTTTGCGCCGCTCGGCTGGGGCAACTGGCAGAATGCAGTCGCGTCGGTCACCGGCCTGATTGCTAAGGAAAATGTGGTTGCCACCTTTGGCCAGACGCTTGGCTTTGCCGAGGTTGCCGAGGACGGTGTGGAGATTTGGAGCCAGCTGGCGGCTTCTTTCACTCCGGTCAGCGCGTTCTCGTTCATGTGCTTTAACCTGCTGTGCGCGCCGTGCTTCGCGGCAATGGGCGCCATCAAACGCGAGATGAACAACGCCAAGTGGACGGCGTTTGCCATCGGTTACATGTGTGTGTTTGCGTACTGCGTAGCGCTGATGGTATACCAGTTCGGCGGTCTGTTCACGGGTGAGGTCACGTTCGGCCTCGGTACGATTGCAGCGGTCCTGGTACTCGCGCTGATGCTCTATCTGCTGGTGCGCAAGCCGGCGGCAGCGGACGACACAGCGGACCTGCGCCGCATGAGCGTGCAGGCAAACGGCTGATTTAGGGCTTGCCCGCAGAAAAAATCTGTTTTACAATGAATACAAAGGAGGCGAAACAAATGACGACCTTGATTGTGGGCCTGCTGGTAGCGCTGCTGGTGTTTTTTGCCGCGCGTTCGGTGGTGCGCCAGTCTAAGACGGGCGGGTGCAGCGGTTGCAGTGGCGGCTGCGCAGGTTGCAGCGGCAGCTGTCATGCCGCTATGCCTCCCAAAGAGGAAAAACGGTAAGCATATCATCTTTTCGGCCGTCCGGCGCATCATGCGCCGGACGGCTTTTGTATGCGCGCAGGCGGTCACGGGCGAATGGGATGCGGCATAGACTGGGAGGAAAGGTGGTTTTTCTATGGTGATTCATGTTGTTCAGCCGGGAGATTCGCTGTACCGCATCGCCCAGATGTACCATGCGCCGCTGCAGCTGCTGATTCAGCAGAACGAGCTGCACGAGCCGTACCGGTTGACGCCCGGACAGACGATTGTCGTGCCGCAGCCCGTGCAGGTGCATACCGTCCGGCAGGGGGAGACGCTTTCCGGCATCGCCGCGCAGCACAATACGACCGTGCTGGCGCTGCTGCAAAACAACCCGCAGCTGGGCGGCGGCGACCGTATCTGGCCGGGGCAGACGCTGGTGGTCTCCTACGGGCCAAAGCTGGGGACCTTTGCAGTCAACGGCTATGCGTACCCCAATATCGACCAGCGGGTGCTGCGCAAAACGCTGCCCTATTTGACGTACTTATCGGTGTTTTCCTATGGATTCGACAGTCTGGGACGCATCCTGCCGCAGAATGCGGAAACGCTCACGCGCATGGCACGGCAGTATGGCGTGATGCCGTTGCTTGTGCTGACCACGCTCGGCGAGGACGGCCAGTTTTCGGGCGAGCGGGCGCAGCTGCTGCTGCGCGACCCGGTCGCGCGCGGCGCGCTGATTGAGAATCTTGCGCAGACCATTGCGGCGCAGGGATTCGCGGGCGTGGATATCGACTTTGAGTACATCCCGTCCGAGGATGCGGCGGCTTATGCCGACTTTGTCCGCGCGGTGCGCACACGGCTGGAGCCGTCGGGGCTGACGGTCATGGTCGCGCTCGCGCCCAAGACCTCGGCCGACCAGCAGGGGCTGCTGTATGAGTCGCACGACTACGCAGCCCTCGGCGCGGCCGCGGATGATGTACTGCTCATGACATATGAATAAGTTATTTTATGATACATATGATTGACCAGCTAAGGTTTGCTATTCAAACCGCCGTTCAATCTGGATATAGATGGTTGCGTCGCCAGCACTGCGCTCGGCGGCGTTTTTTTCATATGTG
>NZ_CALWUQ010000040.1 GCF_944384695.1 uncultured Agathobaculum sp.
CAACACCGGATCATATCCGACGCATGATTGAAGCCTGTAAAAGCAAGCCCATGATGCCGGTCCTCCCAAAACACCGTACGGTTGTTTCTTCTTTTTCGCAGGCAGTGGAGATTGGGCAAAAGCCGGTCATCATAGGGGAACGCATCAACCCAACGGGTAAGAGCAAATTCAAAGCGGCGCTACGCGAAAATAATATCGAATACATTCTGTCCGAAGGCCTTACGCAGGAGGATAGCGGCGCGCATATTTTGGATGTCAATGTCGGTTTGCCAGAAATTGATGAACCGGAAATGATGGCTGCTGTCGTATCACGCTTGCAAAGCGTGCTTGCGCTGCCGCTGCAGATTGATACCTCCAACACAGAGGCGATGGAACGCGGTATGCGGCTATACAATGGCAAACCCATGATTAATTCCGTTAGTGGTAAAATGGAGAGCATGCGTGCGGTGTTCCCGTTGGTGCAGAAATATGGCGGTGTTGTGGTCGGTTTGGCGTTGGACGAGAATGGTATCCCGGATACCGCAGAAGGCCGGGTGCAAATCGCACGTAAAATCTATGAAACCGCCGCAGCATACGGCATTTCGCGTGACGATATAGTGATTGACGGACTGGCGATGACGATTTCGTCGGATAGCAAATCGGCACTCGTCACGCTGGAGACGCTGCGCCGCGTACGTGATGAGCTGAATGGACATACCATTTTGGGTGTATCCAATATTTCCTTTGGTCTGCCGCAGCGTGAGATTATCAATGCCAATTTTTTCACCATGGCGATGCAGAACGGCTTATCCTGCGCAATTATCAATCCGAATGCGGAGGCGATGATGCGCTCGTACCGTGCGTTTCTGGCGCTCACCAATCAGGACGCGCAGTGCAGTGCGTATATTGCAGCTTATGGCAATCAGCCTGCGGCAGTACCGCAAAATGCATCAGCGAACACTGCTATGACGCTGGGCGAGAGCATTGAACGTGGACTGGGCGAGCGCGCCGCGCAGGCGACTCGTGAGGCGCTCGAACACACCCAACCGCTCGAAATCGTCAATACCGAGCTGATACCGGCGTTGGATCGCGTCGGCAAGGGCTTTGAAAAAGGCTCTATTTTCCTTCCGCAGCTATTGATGAGTGCCGAGGCGGCAAAAGCTGCGTTTGAGGTCGTTAAAGATGCTATGCGCGGTGCACCGCAACAGACCCGCGGAAAAATTATTCTTGCAACCGTAAAGGGCGATATCCACGATATCGGCAAGAATATCGTAAAGGTGCTGTTGGAGAACTACGGATACCAGGTCATCGACCTTGGAAAAGATGTGGACCCGTCGTTAATCGTTCATACGGCAAAACGGGAAAAGGTGCAGCTGGTTGGCCTGAGCGCACTGATGACAACCACGGTCGTCAGCATGGAACAGACCATTCGGTTGCTTCGTGCTGAAAAACCGGATACGAAGATTGTAGTCGGAGGCGCTGTTCTGACACAGGAATACGCGGATTCGATTGGTGCGGATTGCTATGCGCGCGATGCGATGGCAACCGTTCACTTTGCCGACCAGGTATTTGGCGCATAAAAAACAGGGCTGTGGGATTTGCCACAGCCCTGCTGTTGTATGGTATGTCTTTATGCAGCAGCGGCAAGCTCGCTGAGTGCTTCCTGCTTGTTATCCGCGGAAAACAGAAACTCGCCGTTTTCATCATATACCTCAATATGTCCGTTTACATATTCCATCGAGCAGTTCATATACGGTTCTCCTCTCCTTTGATGAACATAGTATATCAAAGGAGAAGTACCATAAAGCGGACTTAATCGAGAAGCTGCTTTAATTGCTGCTGAAATTGTTGACGTACGTCTTGCGGCTCCATGATTTGCACGCCGCCGCCTAAACCAAATACCCAGGAGAAAAATTGTGGGCTGACCACGACCGTAACATTGACTGCAAAATATCCATCTTCCAATGGCTGCACCATGAGTTCGGTACCGAACCGGTCGCGCAGCACACCGATAAATCGGTTTTCACATCGCAGCCGAACGGTCTTCTCTTCACCGGAAAACATTCCAAAAACCTTGCGCGAATAATCTGCCGGATTAAAGCGGTCGCGAAAGCGCTGCTGACCTTGGCGCGGCTGCTCCGTCAAGGCAATATGCTCCATTTTGTCCACACGGTAGTGTCGAATGGAATCCGAGGATTGTTCGTACGCAATCATGTAATAATTCTCATCATCCCAAGTTAAGGCCCAAGGACTGACCTGATATCGTGCACCGTCATGGCGATATCGCTTTTGAATTCTTTCCGATGCGCTGAAATCAAGCGTCCATTCAAAATACTGGAATGTAATCTGTACCCCGGCCGAAATTGCAGCATGAAGCGTATCAATATTATAATAAATGCTTTCGTTCATTGTTTTGACACGGTCGGCAATGTAAACCTGACGCTGCAAAACACGCGCTTGCGGTTCGCTGGCCAGAGATTCGATTTTGTGAATCAATTCGTCGGACTTTTTTTGCGTGATAAATCGTGAGCATTGAATCGCATCCACCAAGAGTTTGAGTTCCGGCAGCTCAAAATCACGCGAGGCAACATAATACCCGCCGCCCGGACCACGCTGCAGCATAACATTCAAACCGAAATCCTGTAGCGCTGTGATATCCGAATAAATGCTTTTTCGCTCAGCCTCAATACCGCAACGCGCAAGCGCACGCAGAATATCTTCCATGCTGAGTTTGTGCTCCTCATCGGTTTTTTGCAGCAAAATCTGATATAAATAGAGAAGTTTCAACTTTTGATTGGGATTCTTAGGCATGCTTTTGCTCCGTTTCTGCGAGCGCCTGCTGATATGCCGATAGCGTCACCGAATCAAAACATACCATCGTGACACAAGCAATTTCATGATGCGCCTGCAAATACTCCAATATGGTATCAATAGCGATTCTGGCCGCTCTGTGCAGTGGAAAATGGTAAACGCCTGTACTGATGGAAGGAAACGCAACGGTTTTACAGCCTAATGCGGATGCCTGTGCAAGAGAATTGCGATAGCTGCATGCAAGCAGTCTATCTTCCTCCGCCTTGCCGCCGCGCCAGATTGGTCCCGGCGTGTGGATAACATAGCGGCAGGGAAGGCGGTATGCTTTGGTGGCTTTCGCTTCTCCAGTAGGACAACCACCGAGCGTACGACATTCCGCCAAAAGCTCCGATCCCGCAGCGCGATGAATCGCGCCGTCTACGCCGCCGCCACCCAGCAGAGAGGTATTGGCAGCGTTTACAATGGCATCGGTTTGGCATTTTGTGATATCGCCTTGGATTATTTGCAGCCGTTCCATTTGGCAAGCCTTCTTTCCGGGTGATTTATTGGACTTATTATACGTCCTGCACAGAAAAAATGCAAGTTTGACGGTTGAACGCCGATAAGCTATAATAAAAAAATATGCAAAGATACAAAGGAGGCTGCGCGATGGAAAAACCGATGTCGCAATATGCCGCGGATGCACCGCGTGTACTCAAGGATTTTTTGACCTATATTTCAACTATACAAGGAAAGTCTGCAAAAACGGCGCATGAATACTATCTGGACTTGCGTCTGTTTTTCCGTGTACTCAAGCATAATAAAGGGCTTGTTCCAAAGGAGATGCCGCTTGAGCAGATTTCAATCGAAGATGTTGATATTGATTTTTTGGAACAGGTAACACTATCGGATGCATACGATTATCTGGAGTATATGTCCGGTGAGCGCCCGACACAGCAAAATAGTGCCTTCACAGAATATGGCTTGAGCGGCACATCACGGGCACGCAAGGTTTCCGCGATTCGCGCGTTTTTCCGTTATCTGACGGATAAACGGCACGTGCTGGAGCATAATCCAGTCAACAATTTGGAATCCCCGACAATTCGCAAAACATTACCAGTCTATCTGACAACGGATGACAGTATACACCTGCTGGAATCTGTGCAAGGGGAGTATGCTGAGCGAGATTTTTGCATTTTAACGCTGTTTCTCAACTGCGGCTTGCGGGTCTCTGAATTGGTGGGACTCAATCTGACGGATTTTCAGGGGGATACCGTGCGGGTACTTGGCAAAGGGAACAAAGAGCGCACGGTGTATCTCAATGAAGCATGTAAGCTGGCATTAGAAAGATATCTGCCAAAACGGCTTACTCCCCATGAACGGGATAAAAATGCGCTGTTTATCAGCCGAAACCGCAACCGTATCAATGTGCAGACGGTGAAATGGCTGGTGAAAAAACATTTAGAGCAAGCCGGGTTAGACACACAAAAATATTCTGCGCACAAACTGCGGCATACTGCCGCAACGCTGATGTATCAGAACGGTGTAGACATTCGCACGTTGCAAAATATTCTGGGGCATACCAGTGTCAACACTACAATGATTTATACGCACATTGAAGACAGCAGTCTCCGGGAAGCTGCTGCCAAGAATCCATTGGCAACCGTGAAACCGCAGGATGACAAACAATAATGTGATAATACATAACAAGGCTGCACTGCTTTTGGCAGTGCAGCCTTGTTTTTTGCCTGTCAGTTGCTGTGGGATGCAATGACATCGCTCATATCATACATACCGGGTTGTACACAGCCCGCCATAAAAGCCGCGGCATCCACAGCGCCAACCGCAAAGACTTCGCGGGAAAGCGCGGTGTGTTTGATTTCAATGATTTCGTCGCGTCCGCAGAACAGAACACTATGTTCCCCGACAATTGTACCGCCACGGATGGCGGAAATGCCAATCTCGTGCGCCGGGCGCTTTGCACGGCGTTCGTGTCGGTCGTAAACATATTCGGCATCATAGGGCAGGGCATCCGCTACCGCGTCTGCCAACATTAACGCAGTGCCGGAAGGTGCATCCAGCTTCTGATTGTGATGCTTTTCAATGATTTCCACATCATAATTTTCGCCGAGCACCAAAGCGGATTTACGAAGCAGTTCCATCATCAGATTGATACCAATGGACATATTCCCGGAACGGAAAATCGGGAATTTTACGGAGGCCGCCCGGATATTTTGGAGCTGTTCCGGCGAGTGTCCGGTCGTACAGATAACAACAGGCGTCTTATGCTGCTCGCAATAGGCAAGCAGATGCTCCGTGCTGGAAGCATTGGAAAAATCAATGATTACGTCGCATTTACCCTGAAACTCAAACGGGTCGGCATAGACTGGAAAACCGGCATGCTTTTCTGTGTTCACGTCAAACCCCGCAACAATCTCCATATCCTTTTTATTTGCTACAATATCCGTAATCACGCGGCCCATCCGACCGTTGCAGCCGGAAAGTGCAATTTTCAACATCTTTCTAAACTCCTTTATGGAAACAGGGTCAGATTTTGCAGCCCGCAGCAGCCAGCTCCTGACGAATCAGAGCGATGTGCTCCTCAGTCGGCTCAACAAGCGGCAGACGCAGTGCGCCGACATTCCAACCGAGAATTTCCATTGCTTTCTTGACCGGAATCGGATTCACCTCACAGAACAGCGCATCAATCAGATTGTGATATGCAAACTGCATTTTTGCCGCCTCCGGATAACGGTTTTGCAGGCACAACTGTGTCAAATCGTGCGTTTCCTGCGGCGCAACATTGGAAAGTACGGAGATAACGCCCTTGCCGCCCAGTGCCATCAGCGGCACAATCTGGTCATCGTTACCAGACCAAACATTGAGTTCGTCTCCGCACTTTGCCATAGTGGATGCAATCAGGCTAAAATTACCGGAGGCAGCTTTTAGACCGTTGATGTTCGGGTGCTTGGATAGCTCATACAGTGTGTCGGCAGTAAAGCAAACTCCGGTACGGCTGGGAACATTATACAGGATAATCGGCAAATCACAGCTATCTGCAATAGCGGTATAGTGCGCGATAAGCCCGCGCTGAGAGGTCTTGTTATAATATGGGGTTACAGAAAGACCGCCGTCTGCGCCGCATTCCTTGGCAAATTTGGTCAGCTGAATTGCGTAGTCGGTATCGTTGGAGCCAACACCTGCAATCACCGGGATACGGTGGTTGACGTATTCGCAGCACCAAGCCACAACTTCGCGATGTTCCTTATCGTGCAGGGTAGAGGATTCACCGGTCGTGCCGCAAACAATAATCGCGTCTGTGCCATGTTCGATTTGGTAATCAATGATGCGGCCAAACTCTTCATAGTTTACTTCACCGGTAGATTTGAACGGCGTGATAATGGCAACACCGGCGCCGGTAAAAACAGGATTCTTCATAAAAATAGCCTCCTTTAGCGGTCCATATAGCCTTCCGCGCACAGCAGCTCCGCCATCAGGACGGCACCGCCAGCTGCGCCGCGCAGGGTGTTGTGCGACAGGCTGACAAACTTGTAATCATACAGGACATCTTCACGCAGACGACCAATCGACACGCCCATACCGCCTTCCAAATCGCGGTCGAGCTTGGTCTGCGGGCGATTATCTTCTTCAAAATAGGTCAGGAAATGCTCCGGGGCAGAGGGAAGTTTGAGTTCCTGCGCACGGCCCTTATAGCTGCGCCAGCGCGCAATCATCTCTTCCTTGGACGGTTTGTTCTTAAATTTCACAAATGCGGCCGCCATATGGCCATCAGAGCAGGCAACGCGCAGGCATTGGGATGTAATCACAGGGGAGGTAGCCGGCTCGATATGGTCGCCTTCAATGTGCCCCCAGACCTTCATCGGCTCTTTTTCGCTTTTTTCCTCTTCGCCGCCGATATAGGGAATCACGTTATCAACCATTTCCGGCCATGTTTCAAAGGTTTTGCCCGCACCGGAAATCGCCTGATACGTGCAGACCGCAACCTCGGTCGGCTCAAAGTCCAGCAGCGCAGACAGCGCCGGCACATAGCTCTGAATCGAGCAGTTGGACTTTACAGCAATAAAACCGCGTTTAGTGCCCAGACGCTTGCGCTGCGCCGGAATAATCTTTGCATGTTCGGCGTTGATCTCCGGAATGATCATCGGCACATCGGGCGTCATGCGATGTGCGGAATTATTGGAGCAAACCGGGCATTCCAGCTTTGCATATTTTTCTTCCAGCGCACGAATTTCATCCTTTTTCATATCCACAGCGCAGAAAATGAGATCCACCTTGGACGCGATTTCCTCCGCATCTGCCGTTGCATCGTACATCACCATATCTTTGTACTTTTCTGGCATCGGAACCGTCATTTTCCAGCGGCCCTCGCAGGCTTCGGCATAGGTTTTACCGCGGTTGCGTGCAGAAGCCGCAAGTGCGACCACTTCAAACCAAGGGTGGTTTTCCAAAAGCAGGGAAAAACGCTGCCCTACCATGCCCGTTGCGCCGACGATACCTACCTTGTAGTGATTCATTTTAATCAAATCCTTCCAAAAGATTTACTAACAAATTGATTTTCCCCCATCCAGAGGGAAACAAAGAAAAATACCGGTTGAAAAACCGGTATGATCTATACTATAATAGAAAGAGTGGACGGGCCACGGCTTTCTACACAGGATAGCTCTCCACCGGCATTTCTGCTGATGACAGACGCAGGGATATTCTCCGGAACGTCCAGCACGGCCTTGCCGCAACAAGAACCGGCTTCGGCGGAAGACCCTTTCTCGGCTGCTTAACGGGTTTACGGACCCTCCCAGACGATACTGATGAAAACCGCGCCTCTATCTGTGAAAACTACTTTTCGTTCTTATTGTAAGGTAAGGTAATTTATTTGTCAATAGAACGTGCAAAAATTTAGAAGGAGTTGAAATAATGAAAAGGATTGTTGCCATATTACTTTGTATCATCATATCATTCGGCGGCTTGTGCGCTGTTCCGGCTTCGGCGGTGGATACCAATGTCACGCTGCGTGTTGGTTTAACGATCAGCGGCGTAAGCAGCTTTGCAGACCCGAAACTGGAAAATGCATCCGGGGAACCGACAGGATATACCATCGGACAAATGCAGGGGGCCACTTTTTCCGGCAGCACGACAGTGTCCTCTTCGCAGTTGACCATTCAACTGGTTAACGATGCTTTTCAGGTAAGTGATACCGCAACCGGGCAAGTACTGTATACGTCGGAGCAGGGGGCAGACCATCTGGCCATTCATCCGAACAGCACTTTGACTTGGTTTAAGGGCTATAAGTGGTATGGCGATTTTGTATATCGTCGTGCTTCCGGCAATAACCTTACGGTTATAAATTATGTTGGTCTGGAGGATTATGTGAAGGGCGTTTTGCCGTATGAGATCAGTGCAGATTGGCCGACGGAAGCACAAAAAGCGCAGGCCGTATGCGCACGCTCGTTTGCGCTCGGTACGCACAAGCACACGAGCGAAGGCTATGATTTGTGCAACACCACAAACTGCCAGATGTATCTTGGCACAAACCTTGCCACGGCTGCTTCGGATGCCGCAGTGGAAGCAACGCGCGGCGAATATCTGACTTACAATGGCGAACTGGTCATCGGCTATTTCTTTTCGTCGGATGGTGGGGCAACAGAAGATGCAGTCAATGTTTGGGGCGGCGATTATCCTTATTTGCAGGGCAAAGTGGACCCCTATGAGACTTATGACAGCTCCTGGAGCGTAACGCTGACGGCCGACGAGGTGCGTCAAAAGCTGCTAGATGCAGGCTATACCATTGGAACCGTCGCAAATGTTGCAATAACAAAACGCACAGATACGGACAATGTCAACGAGGTCACGGTAACGGATACGGATGGCAAAAAGGTGACCATTCAACGGGACAGTGTACGTACGGTTTTCGGCCTGAAGAGTATTCGCTATACCATTACGCCGAATACCACAGCATCCGCATCCGCAGCACTGCCGCAAAGCGCCAGTGTCAAAATCAGCCCATCTACGCATAAGGTGTCATTGGACGGACAATCGGTGACGCCGCAGGGATATAATATTGAGGATAATAATTACTACAAACTGCGCGGTATTGCTTATCTGTTGAATGGAACGGACAGTCAGTTCAATGTGACATGGGACGCTGCAAACAACAGTATCGTGCTGACCAGCGGTGAAGCATACCAGCCGGTTGGCGGCGAACTTGGCGATTCGGTCTCCGCACAGATTACCAGCTGCACACCGTCAAGCGCGACCATTGTATTGGATGGCACTACGATCTCCTTAACGGGATATCTCGTCAACGGCAACAATTATTACAAACTGCGTGATGTAGGCAATGCGTTAAGCTTTGGTGTTGATTACGACACTGCTAATCAAGCGGTTTTGATTGACTCCGGCTCGTCGATGTCGGAAGACCCCGAAGGTTCGCTTACACCGGACTCTACGCCAGAAACCACTGTTCCGCCAGTCAGCTACACTTTCACTGGTTCAGGTTGGGGACACAGCGTAGGTATGAGTCAGTGGGGCGCGTATGCTATGGCACAGCAGGGTTTTACTTATGAAGATATATTGAAATTCTATTATACCGGTATTTCGATTGCCGGCTGATTAACCTACCGTAAAGGAGGCGTATGGCATGGGTGCTCCGTGTGAGCGCCCATGCTTTTGCAATGAAAAAAAGTGATTTTTATTTCGATTTGCCGGAGCGTTTGATTGCACAGCACCCGTTGGAGCAGCGGGATGCATCACGTCTGTTGGTGCTTGATCGTGCGGACGGTTCGGTGACGCACCGCCATTTTCGGGATTTGCTGGAATATGTGCAGCCGGGTGACTGCATGGTGTTTAACAATTCCCGCGTCATTCCAGCGCGCTTGATGGGACACGCAGTCGGTAAAACAACGCCGATTGAGGTCCTGCTGCTGACGGATAAGGGCGAAGGCCTTTGGGAGTGCTTGACCCGCCCGGGACGAAAAACACGTGAGGGTGTCGAACTGATTTTTGGAGACGGAATTTTAACAGCCACAGTGGAATCGGTGCAGCCGGACGGCAACCGACTAATCCGTTTCCATTATGACGGCATTTTTCTGGAAATACTCGACAAGCTCGGTACCATGCCGCTGCCGCCCTATATTAAGGAAAAACTGGACGACCCGGAGCGATATCAAACAGTCTACTCGAAAACGCCCGGTTCTGCGGCGGCGCCTACTGCCGGACTGCATTTTACACCGGAACTGCTGGATGAACTGCACAAAAAGGGCGTTAGGCTCGCGTTTGTGACCCTGCACGTCGGTCTGGGCACATTCCGCCCGGTCAAGGAAGAGGAAATCACGGATCATGTGATGCACTCAGAATACTATATCATGGATGCGGAGACCGCTGAGCAAATTAACAGCACCCGCAAAAACGGCGGGAAAATCTGGGCCGTTGGCACGACGGCCTGCCGCACCTTGGAAACGATTGCGGATGAAAACGGAACGGTTCGACCGCAGTCGGGCTGGACGGATATTTTTATCTACCCGGGTTATCATTTCAAGGCGGTGGATCATCTGGTGACCAACTTCCATCTGCCGGAGAGCACCTTGATGATGCTCATTTCGGCTTTTGCTACCCGCGAGATGGTGATGGAAGCCTATCGGCAGGCGATTGAACAAGAGTATCGCTTTTTCTCGTTTGGAGACTCCATGTTGATTTTTTAAAGGACAAAATTAAGACGGCGCTGCTGCCAAAATAAGAGGGAATTATGCAAATCGGAACATTTCAAGTATTAAAAACCGAAGGAAATGCCAGAAGAGGGATATTTTGCACGGCTCATGGCACGGTGCAGACCCCGGTATTCCAAAATGTAGGAACTGCCGGCGCCATTAAGGGCGCCGTGGATGCATTTGATTTAAAGGAGCTTGGCTGCCAGATAGAGCTTTCCAACACCTATCATCTGCATGTGCGTCCAGGTGACCAGATTGTCAAGCAAATGGGAGGGCTGCATCGTTTTATGCGTTGGGATGGGCCGATGCTGACCGATTCCGGTGGATTTCAGGTGTTCTCGCTCGCAACGCTGCGTAAAATCAAAGAAGAAGGCGTCACCTTTCATTCCCATGTGGATGGCAGAAAAATCTTTATGGGGCCGGAAGAGAGCATGCGCATCCAGTCCAACCTTGGTTCGGATATTGCAATGGCGTTTGACGAATGCATCGAAAATCCGGCACCGCGGGAGTATGTGAAAAACTCGATTGACCGCACCACACGCTGGCTTCAACGCTGCAAAACTGAGTTGGACCGGCTCAACCGCTTGCCGGACACAGTTAACCCGCATCAGATGCTGTTCGGCATCAATCAGGGTGGGACCTACGATGACCTGCGCATTGAGCATATGCAGCAGATTGCCGAGCTGGATTTACCCGGCTACGCCATTGGCGGCTTGGCGGTAGGCGAAAGCACAGAGGTGATGTATCATATTTTGGATGTGGTGCTGCCGCATGCGCCGGCAAACAAGCCGCGCTATCTGATGGGGGTGGGCACACCTTCCAATATTATTGAAGGCGTTGCCAGAGGCGTAGACTTTTTTGACTGTGTTATGCCGACGAGAAATGCAAGACACGGACATTTGTTTACGCATAACGGCATTCTTAATATCATGAATGCAAAATATCAGACGGATGACAGACCGATTGAGGAAGGCTGTCAGTGCCCGACCTGCCGCAGATTTTCGCGTGCATACCTGCGGCATTTGCTCAAGAGTGGGGAAATGCTGTCACAGCGGCTGCTGGTGATGCATAACCTTTGGTTCTATAATCATTTGATGCAGGAAATTCGTGATGCGCTGGATAATGGCACATTTGCGGCTTTCCGTGCAGAGTACAGCGAGAAAATGAGCAAACGCATCTAATTCATAGATAAGCCGGATTCCATTATGAATCCGGCTTTTTGATTCATATTCCGGGTTTGCACGGCATACTTTGTGTTGAAATGGGGTTTTGCCGTGCGAATTCAGAAAAAAACCATCCTATATGCCGCAGGCGTTCTGGCATGCGGCAATATCGTGCTGCAGGCGCTCGGATTCTTGTATCGTGTTTTGCTCAGCCATTATGCCGGGGCAGAAGGCCTTGGCGTCTATCGGCTGGTGCATTCGGTTTACTTGGTATGCAATGCCGGGTGCCTGTCCGGCATCACCATGGCGTGCTCCAGACTGAGCGCCGCAAGCGAAGCGCGAGGAGAGCGAAGTAGAATCGGCATGGTTCTACGGCTGGCGTTTCTGGTTTTTTTCGCTGCCTGCCTGTTCTGCGGCGCCTGTTTACTGCTGGGAGGACAGTGGATTGCAGCCGATATTCTGGGGGATGACCGCTGTGCACGCGCATTCCCGTTTATGCTGTTCTGTCTCGCGTTGACCGGCATAGAAAATATCTTCAAGTCGCTTTTTATCGGTCTGGAGCGGATGCAATACGCCGCGACTTCTGAGGTATGCGAACAATTGATTCGCATTGCGACAGTGTGGTTTTTGCTTTATCAATATCAAGGCGAGGACTATGGCACTATCGCTATGCTCATCTTTGCCGGTATGGTCGTCAGCGAAGTTTTCAGCGCCGCGTTTTTGAGTTTTTTGTTCCGAAGCTGGCGACTACCTGGCATGAGACATGCACCGCTGGAAAGTGAAACTGTGCGTCAGTTTTTCTTTATCGCGTTGCCCGTTTCGGCTTCGGCATTGCTGGGCAATGTCATCAGCTCGGCCGGCTCCATTTTGCTGCCCAAACGGCTGATGGTTGCCGGGCTCAGCTATGAACAGGCGTTATCCGCATTGGGTGTTCTGTCCGGCATGGCGATGCCGTTGCTGTTGCTTCCCATTGCACTGGTCAGCTCGGTTTGTACTGCATTATTGCCGGCCGTGACTGGGGCGCAAGCCACAGGAAATGGTAAACGGGTGCAGGCGCTGGTTGGCAGAGCCATCACAACAGTTGGTTTGATTGCAGTGCCGGCAACTGCGGTTTTGATTCCGCTTGCGCCCAAACTCAGTGTGTTGTTCTTTGAGCAACCGCTCAGCGTGCCATATGTCTCGCTTTTAGGGGCTACGGCTGTGGCATGCTATTATCAAATGGCGTCCGGCAGCTTACTCAATGCGCTTGGCCTACAGCATTGGAATGTGGTGATTTCGGTTGGCGCGGAACTATGTCAGGTGATGCTGATGTATCATTGGTGCGCATACCCGTGGCTTGGCATTTATGGCTATCTCATCGCCATGTTCATTACCGGAGTAGTGGCGTTCTTGTTGAATTTTACGATTCTTTATCGAAAAGTTGGCTTCACATTGCGTCCGATGCGGCGTTTTGGCGTTCCGCTGTTTTGTGGTACCGCGCTGTTTTTCTGGACGCGCATTTTCTATCAACTGTTTTCGCAGATTTTCTATTCAGACATTGCAGCGCTTATGTGTACTGTAATAGGTGTGGGTATTCTCTATATCCTTGTCCTACGCCTGATGGGGATTCGGCTGCTATACTATTTGTCCAAGCGAATCGAAAAACCAGTTCTGCCCAGACTCCATATGTGGTAAACGGCTTGACAAATGGGTGCGAAACGGATAAGATAAACACACGATATGACGGCTCCTGCCCGCGATTCCCGGCAGGAGCCTTTTTGCAGGAGAAAAGGGGCGTATATGATATGGAATTAACCCTGTGCTGTCCGACGTTATTCGGGCTGGAAGGTATTGTAGCGGATGAACTGCGCTTTGGTGGGAAATTAAGCGAAGTACGTGCTGAAAACGGTCGTGTACTGTTTGAAGGCGATGAAAATACATTGGCATGGGCCAATCTGAATCTGCGCTGCGCAGAGCGTGTGTTGATTCGATTGGGCGTATTTCCTGCCAAAACATTCGACCAGTTGTTTGAAGGAGTGCGTTCGCTGCCATGGGAGCAGTTTATCCCCAAAGACGGCGCTTTCCCGGTCAAAGGACACAGCTTAAACTCCGCACTGCACTCCATTCCGGACTGTCAAAAAATTATTAAAAAGGCCATTGTGTCCCGATTGGGGGCGCGCTATCAGCAAAGCTGGTTTGAGGAAAGTGGCGCAAAGTATCAAATTCAGTTTTCGATTATGCGTGATACCGCAGAACTATTTCTGGATACCTCAGGCGCTGGCTTGCATAAACGTGGTTATCGTGCTAACAGCAATGCGGCACCGCTGCGGGAAACACTGGCTGCGGCACTGGTCAAGCTGGCGCGCTGGCGGGGGAGAGAGCCGTTCCTCGATCCGTTCTGTGGATCCGGTACCATCGCAATTGAGGCTGCCATGATTGCGCAGCGGCGTGCACCCGGTCTGTTGCGTGCCTTTGATGCAGAAAAATGGTCCTGCTTTGATGCATCTGTTTGGCGTCAGGCACGGGAAGATGCTATCGGCATGGCTGATGGCGGCGCACGGTTTGACATCATTGGCAGCGATATTGATCCGTCTTGTGTGCAGTTATCCATGGAAAACGCGCGTAAAGCTGGCGTCGCAAATACTGTGTTTTTTGAGCAAGCGGATGCCGTTGGACGGGATTATGCACAAAACGGTGTGCTTATCGCAAATCCACCGTATGGCGAGCGCCTGCTTGATGTGCAGGAGGCGGAAGCGCTGTACCAAAAATTGGGGAACGCAATCAGAAAATCACCTATGAAGCAATACATTCTCAGTTCCGATCCTCTTTTTGAGCGCTGCTTTGGAAAAAAGGCCGATAAACGCAGAAAACTCTATAACGGCATGATTAAATGTGAGCTGCATATGTATTTTAAGCACTCGAAGCATTGAATTGCTAACTGACAAAGATACAACATTGTGAATTCACAAAAAATTCATAAATTATTTGACGGATTTTCCAAAAAACCTCTTGCCAATTATCAAGAGTTGATGTAATATAATACTCGAGTTAGCACTCAGGTTCTTTGAGTGCTAAACCATGGCTTTGTTAATTTTTATTTTTCATAGGAGGCATCCGTTATGAAACTCAAACCCCTTTGCGACCGTGTCGTAATCAAGATGGTAGAGGCAGAGGAAACTACTGCCAGCGGTATTATTCTCACTGCATCCGCGCAGGAAAAGCCGCAGGTTGCGGAGATTATTGAGGTCGGCCCGGGTGGCGTGGTAGATGGCAAGGAAATCAAGATGGAAGTCCAGAAGGGCCAGAAGGTCATCACCGGCAAGTACACCGGCACTGAGGTAAAGCTGGACGGCGAGAAGTATATCATTGTCCGTCAGAGCGATATTCTGGCAATCGTTGAGTAAGAACCGGTATTTCAGGAGGTAATATATCATGGCAAAGCAGCTTATTTACGGCGAGGATGCACGCAAGGCACTGCAGCGCGGCATCGATCAGCTCGCTGATACGGTAAAGGTTACGATTGGCCCGAAGGGCCGCAATGTTGTGCTCGATAAGAAGTATGGCGCGCCGCTGATTACGAACGACGGTGTAACCATTGCTAAGGAGATCGAGTTGGACGACCCGTACGAGAACATGGGTGCACAGCTCGTCAAGGAGGTTGCAACCAAGACCAATGACGTGGCTGGCGACGGTACCACGACGGCAACCGTTCTGGCACAGGCATTTGTACGCGAGGGCCTGAAGAATGTTGCGGCTGGTGCAAATCCGATGGTGATGCGCCGCGGTATCTCCAAAGCTGTCAACGCTGCGGTAGAGGCAATCGCTAAGAATTCCAAGACGGTAGACGGCACCAACGATATCGCTCGCGTCGGTGCGATTTCTTCCGGTGACGACGAGATTGGCAAGCTGATTGCCGAGGCAATGGAGAAGGTTTCTACCGACGGTGTTATCACTGTTGAGGAGTCTAAGACGGCTGAAACCTATTCTGAGGTTGTCGAAGGCATGCAGTTCGACCGCGGTTATGTCACGCCGTATATGTGCACGGATACCGAGAAGATGGAAGCAAATCTGGATGACGCGCTTGTTCTGATCACCGATAAGAAGCTCTCCAATATTCAGGAGCTGCTTCCGATTCTGGAGCAGGTTGTGAAATCCGGTAAGAAGCTGTTGATCATTGCTGAGGATATCGAGGGCGAGGCTCTGTCCACTCTGATTGTTAACCGTCTGCGCGGCACCTTTACCTGCGTTGCGGTTAAGGCACCGGGCTTCGGTGATCGCCGCAAGGATATGCTGCGCGATATCGCAATCCTGACTGGCGGCACTGTGATTTCTGAGGAAGTCGGCATCGAGCTGAAGGACGCAACCATGGATATGCTTGGCACCGCACGTCAGATCAAGGTCACCAAGGAAAACACCACGATTGTTGACGGCGCAGGCGACAAGCAGGCCATTGCAAACCGTGTGGCGGAGATCCGTGGCGCAATCGAGCGCACTACTTCTGATTTTGACCGTGAGAAGCTGCAGGAGCGTCTGGCTAAGCTGGCTGGCGGTGTTGCAGTCATCAAGGTTGGCGCTGCTACTGAAACCGAAATGAAGGAAAAGAAGCTGCGCATTGAGGATGCACTCAACGCGACTCGTGCAGCAGTGGAAGAAGGCATCGTGGCCGGCGGCGGCGTTGCCTATGTCAATGCTATTACCGCTGTAGAGGCTCTTGCCGAAACCGCAGAAGGCGACGAAAAGACCGGTATGCAGATTGTGGCACGCGGTCTGGAAGCGCCGATGGCACAGATTGCCTTTAACGCGGGCATTGAAGGCGCGATTGTTGTAGATAAGGTCAAGAATTGCGGCAAGGTTGGCTACGGCTTTGATGCTGCTACCGAGACTTACGGCGATATGATTTCCAACGGCATCGTTGACCCGACTAAAGTTAACCGTTCTGCGCTGCAGAATGCAGCTTCGGTGGCTTCCATGGTTCTGACCACTGAGAGCCTGGTTGCTGACAAGAAGGAGCCTGTGGCACCTGCTCCGGCAGCTCCGGATATGGGCGGCATGTACTAATAAACCGTTTTAAAAGCTGATTGGGTTTTGAAAATGCCCATTTTCTTCTGAAATAAGACATTTAAAACTCAGTTATGTTGAAATTCGTCTCACCTTACACCACACTTACACCAAATTGTTGAAAATAAGGGAAACGCATGGTAGGGTAAGGGCGCGTTGCAGAAATGAAATCTGCAGCGCGCCCTTTTATGCGCCGTCCAAAGGAGTATGTAGCCGATAGGTT
>NZ_CALWUQ010000041.1 GCF_944384695.1 uncultured Agathobaculum sp.
CATATAGTAAACCTCCTGTGCGGTGCTTCTATTCTACACCACCCAGGAGGTTTACACAAAACTTTGGATAGTCTCGACGCCGGACGGCAAGGGAATCCCCCCAGCCATCCGGCATCTGTTTTATGTAAAGACGTGCTTAGTCGACCGCATCCAACTCTCCGGTCAGCACCGCTTGCAACACCATATCACCTTGTGTCAGCTGAACACGCAATGTCTGAGATGTAATGCGCCCATGCTGCACGGTCTGCACCAAAGCGGCATCCCCTGTCTGCTCGAGCGAAACACCGGAATGCGACAGCGCCCAGAAGCAGCCTTCATACTGCGCAGGCAGACCGGCAAACGCAAAGGTCCAGTCGCTTCCCGAACGCGCTATCGTATCCACGCAGGCCAGCGGCACAGTATCATATCCATGCAGCAGCGCAGCACGTACATTGCCGCTCTGCTCAGCCGCATCCATAGAATAGGTCTGCGAATACGCATCCACATTCGGCGCTTCCAAAGTAATAGTTCCCTCGGCAATCGCTGTGCCATCGACACGGTTCACCGTAGTATAATCCTCTGTCCGCACCGTAAGCTTGTTTGCTCCGTCTGTTGTCAGCACTGCCTCCAATCCGCCGCGCACTGCGTACTGCCCCAGCGCGGTCATATCCGAAGTTGCAGCGCGATATTGCGCATAGGTGCCGAACAACGTCTGATACGGCGCTGCTGTTTGCTCGTCCACCGCACCATTTTCGACCAGCTGCTCCAAAAGCGTTTGTCCGCTGCCTTTTGGCGTCAGTGACAGCGCGGTGTAGCTTGCAGCAGCCACATCATCACGCAAAAAGGCTTCCGTATCAATAACCGCCGCATCATACAGCCCGATTTGCTGCGCAAAAGCATTTACTTCGGCATAGGTGAAATCCCCGGCCGCTTCCGTATAGCCGAGCGCACGCAGGACAAACGCTGCATACATCTGCGCGGTGCAAGGTTCCTCCGGTGCAAATGTGGTTGCCGATACGCCCGTTGTTGCGCCGGTCTGATATAGGTACTGTACATAAGGCTTTTCCCAGTCCTGCAAATCGGT
Source organism: uncultured Agathobaculum sp. (assembly GCF_944384695.1). Lineage (GTDB taxonomy): Bacteria > Bacillota > Clostridia > Oscillospirales > Butyricicoccaceae > Agathobaculum. The sequence goes on from NZ_CALWUQ010000041.1 coordinate 1,064, forward strand.
AAACGGCGCAGAATAGTCAAGTGTCAATGCGTTCTGCTCCTCCCCCAGCAAACGCACCAGCATTGCCGCCGCCTCGCCGCGCGTCGGCGCACGATCCAGCTCATATCCCTGCGCGGTTCCCTGAAATAAACCAAGATCCTTCAAATGATCGGCACACGCTGTATAATCCGCAGCGGCAGCCGAAACCACCAACGAACCGGCCAGCAACGCTCCGGCCAATACGGTACGAAACCACTGTTTCATTTTCATACGCTCCTTAAATCAGTTCGGTATGATATATCTTATCATACATTCGCGGTTTTTCCAACAGGAAACGGACATACTACCCAAAAAGAAAGGGTGTGTCCGTTATGAGCAACATGCAAAAATGCGGCGTTATTGGTGTCGGTTTTGTCGGCGCTACCTGCGCCTATACGTTAGCGGTTTCCGGCCTGTTCTCGGAAGTCGTTCTGGTGGATATGAATCACAAAAAAGCAGAAGGTGAGGCCGCCGACATCAACCACGGTGTTTCCTTCGCCAAACCGTGCTTTGTGCGCGCCGGTGCATATGCCGACCTTGCGGAATGCGGTTTAATCATTATTGCAGCCGGCGCAAACCAAAAGCCCGGCGAAACACGCATAGAACTGCTTCATCGCAATCGAGTGATTCTTTCCTCCATCATGGAACAATTGACCGCTGTCAACAAAAACGCGGTTTTGCTCATTGTTTCCAACCCGGTCGATGTGCTCACGTGTATGGCGCAGCAACTTTCCGGCTTTCCCGCCGGACACGTCATCGGTTCCGGAACCGTACTGGATACCGCACGCCTGAAATACCTTGTCGGCCAAAAGCTCGGTGTGGACAGCCGCAACGTGCATGCTTTCATCATCGGCGAGCATGGCGACAGCGAGCTTGCCGTATGGTCCAGCGCGAACATTTCCGGCGTCGATTTGGATGACTATTGCCGCATCACCGGCGTGCCCGACCCCGCCGCTATGCTGCACCAGATTTATGAAAACGTGCGCGATGCCGCCTATGCCATCATCGAAAGCAAGGGCGCAACCTATTACGGTATTGGTATGGCGGTGCGGCGCATCGCAGAAGCCATCGTCCGCGATGAGCATTCCGTCCTTCCGGTTTCCTCCATGATTCAAGGGCACTACGGTGTTGACGGCATCTGCCTCGGTTTGCCCTCGATTGTTGGCAGAAACGGCGTGGAGTCAGTGCTGGATATCCCGTTGTCCACCGAAGAACTCGGCAGGCTGCAAAGCTCCGCGCAAAAAATGAAAGCGCTGATTGAGCAGCTGCACTAAAAAAACCGGAACGGATCCTCCGTTCCGGTTTTTCTTTTGAAGCTTTTACACTTAAGCCGCGAGTCCATCCACGCCGCCGATCAGTGCAGTCGTGCCGCCAATCATATCGACGTAAGTATCCAGATCGCTCGGCAGCGTAATCTGAACGCTGTCGCCCAAGCCATTCACCGTGTAGTCCATCGTCATATTCATGGTGATGCTCTGGCCTTCCACAGTCATCGACATCTGCATGCTCAAATCCATATTCTTGATATCGCCATTGGCAATCGTAACCTTGGAAGACACATTTTCAAACTTGATCTGCACATCCATGCTGCTTGTATCCATACCCATGTTTGCCAGAACGGAATTGACCAGCGCATTCATGCCGGAGGACGAATAAGTAACCGTCATGTCATTGCCGGATTCGTCAATCGACTCGATGAGGCAAAGCGGCTCGGAAGATTGCATGCCGGTCAAATCACCCAGCTGCGCCATTACATCTTCCACAGACATATCCATTTTAAACTTCTGGCCGCCCATGTTCATGTAATACACGCCATCTGTGTAATAATACGCAATATCCTGATTGATGGTGGCGGGCGCGCCCTGCTCGACCATCGACTCACTCATATTGACCGTTACCGTACCGGTCATCGCAATTTGGGACTGGTCCATATTCTCCAGATCGGCATCCACCTTTATGTTAAGCGGCATTGTCAAATCCACGATTTTGGTACCATCCATCGCCACATCCGCCGCAATGTTTGCGGTCATATCCATTTTGGTTGCGTTGTTCATCTTGGAAGATGCATCCGTATAGGAAGCATAGCGGTCAAAGAACGTCAGCAAATCGCTCGCCTGATTTGCGTCAACCGCGCCGTCCGCCACCAGCTTTTCCAACAGCACCGTGTTCTCATCGCCCTTAACCGGCGTATCCAAAGCCGTCAAGCTCATTGCGGCAACGTGGTCGCGCAGGAAAGTATCCTGATTGCAGTTGGCGTAATCGACCAGACCAATCGACTCACCAAACGACACCGCCTGCGCATAAGTGAAGTCACCGGCCTCCGCATCGCTGTATCCCAGAGCGCGAAGGAGGAACGTCGTATACATCTGTGCAGAGCATCCTTCCTCAGGCTCAAACGTGGTCGCTGTCGCGCCCGTCGTCAGGCCGTTATCATACAGATACTGTACATACGGTTTCTCCCAATCAGCCAAATCCGTGAACGGCGCAGTATAATCCAACGTTTTCGCTTCGCCTTCCTTGCCCAGCAAGCGAACCAGCATCGTCGCCGCTTCCGCACGGGTCGGCGCACGGTCCAGCTCATAGCCTTGCTCGGTGCCCTGGAACAAGCCCAAATCCTTGAGCTGATCTGCGCAATGGTCAAAATTTGCCGCCCCCGCAGTTGCCATCAGGCCGACTGCAGCAGCAGCCGCAACCAAAGCAATCCTAAATTTACTCTTCATAGAGTTACCTCCTTTTATTAACAGTGTGCTGCACTGTGATTTGTTTTATTTTATCATTTCATTTTGACAAAGTAAATAGGATTTTCAAAGAATACTTCTCCCAAACGGTTATTTCCTACAATAAAGAAAAGAAACACCTTTCCGCAAGCGCCTCTTTTCCCGAAATTGACATATTTACCACGCTCCGCCGAGCATCACTCCACGCGGAGCTTTTCAACCGCCGCCTCATCCGGCGTAACATAGGCCGTCTGGTACACATGATAAATCACCATGCCCGGTTTTGCGCCCGCCGGCTTTTTCACCTGCCGCACCGGCGTATAATCCACCGGCACCCGCGAGGACTGCCGTGCCTTGGAATGATACGCTGCAATCATTGCGGCCTCTGTCATCGCCTGATTGGTCGGCTCGCGCCCATCCGTAACCAGAATCACATGCGAGCCGTGAATCTTTTGTGTATGGAACCAGATATCACTTTTAAACGCAGTCTTGAGCGTGAGCAAATCGTTTTGCAGATTATTCTTTCCCGCAAACACCTCAAACCCATCGCTTGTGCGATAATGGAAGGGCTTTGCCTGCACCGGCTTTGCGCGCAGCTTTTTGTTGCGCGTCTGCTTATTGGAGAGGATGCCCGTCTGTGTCAGTTCCTCACGAAGCTGGGACAAATCGCGTTCACTTTCCGCCTCTCCCAGCGCGACCAGCACGCTTTCCAGATAATCCAAATCAGCCCTGCCCTGCTCAATCTGCTGTGTCAGCACGGTCTCCGCTGTTTTTGCCTTATTGTACAGCTTGAAATACCGCTGCGCATTCTGCTGCGGCGTCAGGCGCACATCCAGCGTGATTTCCACCTCCGGACAATCCTCGTTGTAGTAATCCACCACAGTCGCCTTGTTCATGCCCTTTTCCAACTGGTACAAATTCGCGGTAATCAGGTCGCCCATGCGCTTGTACTGCTCGCGGTCCTGCGTCGCATCCAGCTCCTTCTGCTGCGCGGCCAGTTTGCGCGCCAGACGGTCCCGCGCATTGGTCACGGTTTTATGCAGGTCGGCCGAACGGCGTGCCATGCGCTCGATTTTTCCTTTTTTCTCATAGAACGCCGCCAGCAGTGCAGAAAAGCTGTCCGCCTGCGAAACGGTCATCAGCCCTTCATACTGCGTCACCGGCAAAAAGGTAAAGTCAAACACCGCTCCATTTTCTGCCTTGGTGAGCAAGAACGGCTTCCAGTGCTTTTCCTGCACATAGGCAATCAAATCGTCATACACCTTACCCAGACGTTCCTGCTGCGCGGCAGACATCGTGCCGAGCCGCGCGGCAGCATCGCCGGTCGCGCGATAGCTCAGCTCCCGACATAACAGCGGCGAAAAACCCAAAAGCTGACCGAGCAGGAAACGGTCGAGCGGCTGTTCCCCATCCGCCTGCATGACCGCAGCAGCCAGCCCCGCACCGGACAGAGCAAACGGGTCGTGCTTATCCTGCGCCGGCGGCATACGATAAAATAGGCCGGGCAGCACCTGCCGCTTGCCGGACAAATCGCCGTCGATGCGGCGCATGGCATCAATGATGCGATTGTCCTCGCCGCATAAAATGACATTGGAATGCTTACCCATCAACTCACAAATCAAGTGCTTTTTGCAGGGCACACCCATTTCATCGGTTGTGTCCAACTCAATCGTCAGCATGCGTTCGACCGAGGGCTGCACAATAGCGGCAATCTTCGCGCCCTGCACATGCTTGCGCAGCAGCATACAGAACATCGGCGGCGCCGCCGGATTCTCACGCGCCGCGTCTATGAAATGCACGCGCGCAGCACCGGCCGCAATTGAAACCAATAGGCGCTTTGCACCGCCCTGTCCCCGCGTTTGCAGTACAATCTCATCACGGTCAGGCTGATAAACCTTTTCCACGCGGCAGCCCGCCAGCGTCTCATTCAATTCATGCGTCACTGCCCCAAGGCAAATGGCATCTAATGGCATACAAAACCTTCCTTAAACAAATTGGATACAATCGGCATGGCGTTCAGCGACCATGGTCCGCACCTGCGGGAACGCTCCACTGATTTGCTCGGCAAAAACTGCGGCAATGGGGTTTTCCGTCGGAAAATGCCCCGCATCGACCAGCGTCAGCCCAATCGACTGCGCACGCTGCATCAAATCATAGCTGCAATCGCCGATGACGAATGCATCCGCGCCCTTGGCAAGCGCGTCATCCATCATCTTCCCGCAGGCGCCGCCGCCAACCGCGACGCGGCGGATGGCATGCCCACCATCACAGAAGCGGACACCGCCCGCACGCAGGCACTCCTTCACATATACAGCAAACTCCTGCGGCTGCATTTCACGCGGCAAATCGCCCACACGCCCGAGCATACGGTTATCCCCCGCTTCCATGTTGACCACATTGGTGAGGAATAATGCGGCAGCCAAGGCGTCATTCACACCGCCCCATGCGCTGTCCGCATTGGTATGCATGCAGATGAGCGCAATATCGTGCTTGATTGCCGCACACAATACACGTCCGGTCGCGTCGTCGGTCGTGACACGGCTGACCGACGTGAAGATAGCCGGATGATGCGCCACAATCAACTGCGCGCCGCGTTCCATTGCTTCCTCCACCACCTGTTCGGTGATATCCAGTGCGCACAGCGCCGCCGTCACCGTCTGATTGCGGTCGCCGCACAGCAACCCGACATTATCCCAATGCTCCGCCAACTCCGGCGGTGCAAAGCCTTCCAGAAACGTCAAAATCTCCTGTACCGTACTCATTGCAAACCCTCCAATGCCTGTTGAATTTCTGAAACCAGACGGCGCTGCGCACCCACACGCGCTTTATCTATTGCGCTCGCCCGCTCCATACCGTCCAGCGCGCGCTTTTCTTTCACGAACAGCGCACGCAAATAATCTTTTGCTCCATCCGCTTGCAGCAAGGCCGGAGAAACTACGCACCGCCACAGCGGCAGCTCCGCTTTCTCCGCACCCCCGCGGACAGACAGAACCACATACTGCCTCCGGTCCTCCCGGCACAGCGTTTCGCGCGCAATGGCGTAACCATGCGCCCATAACCATTGACGCAGCTCATAGACCATCGTCATCGGCTGCAATAGCAGCAAGTGCTGTCCCCGTTCGCACCACGGTGCTGCCGCCAAGATTTCTGCGATGGTCTGACCGCCCATGCCGGCGATGCTGACCGTGTCGCACTCCTCCGGCCCTACGGCATCCAGCCCGGCAGCCAGCCGAAGGGACAGCGAAACGCCATGCTCCGCCGCATTGCGCGCGGCATGCGCCAGCGGCCCCTCACCGATATCCGAGCCAATCGCCGCAGCAATTCTTCCCGCCAGCAGCAAAGACACCGGCAGTTTGCCATGGTCCGTGCCGATGTCCGCAAGCCTTGCGCCCTGTGGAACCAGTGACGCGATGCAAGCCAGCCGCGGTGTTAAAACCATACTTTCCATATTCCACCCAAAAAAACAGAGCCGGCGTTTGCCGGCTCCGATTTTGCTCTTATTCGCCCAGAAAAGCGTTCAGCTTTGCAACCAGCTCGTCTGCGTTGGTGCCGTGTACCATGCAGGCTTCCTCAATGCTCTCGCCCTGGGAAGCGGGGCAGCCGAGGCAGTGCATGCCAATTTCCATGAAAAACTTTGCCGTATCCAGATTGCGGTTGAGAACCTCACCAATCGTGGTCTTTTTCGTAATCGCAGCCATAATAGACCTCCATATATTTTTGTTTGTTATCAGTATACCGCAAAAATACATATATTTCAATCACAAATCCAAAAAATTCACCGTTTTATACCCAATCCCACAGAAACAAAAAGGGTGTCCGGCCATACGGCAGACACCCTTCTGTTTCCTATTCTCAGCCCTGCTCGCGCATCTTTGCGAAGCACTCGCTGCAATATACCGGACGGTCCGACTTGGGCTCAAACGGAACACGAGCCTCGCCGCCGCAAGCAGCACAGGTAGCGGTGAAATATTCACGCGGGCCGCGGGCCGCGTTCTTGCGCGCATCGCGGCAAGCCTTGCAGCGCTGCGGCTCGTTCTGGAAACCGCGCTCTGCGTAGAACTCCTGCTCGCCTGCGGTGAACACAAATTCCTTACCGCATTCCTTGCATACTAAAGTCTTGTCTTCGTACATGGTTTTTACCTCTCTTTGATACCGTTCCCTCGGGAAACTGAAATTATATGCGCACAGGCCTTCCCGCCTGCAATCGCCTATTGGGGTTTGATAGCTGCCGATTTTCGCTTGATGCGCTGGATGGCATTATCCACAGACTTGATCGGTTTTTGCAATGCTTCCGACATCTCCTCATAGGATAAGCCGTCCAGAAACAATGTCAAAACCCTCGCCTCGAATTCAGACAACAGTGAGTAAAGCCGACGAATCAGCTCTTCCCTCTCCTCATTGCCGATCACCAGCGATTCTGGATCACCAATCGGTGCCGTAACCCGGGTGTGCGATTCCGCAAGGTCCTCAAACAGAGGTCGATCTATTGACACGGAACGGTTGAGCGGGTCATGCTTGAGCGAAGAAGCGGCGCGTACCGCAGAAAAAATTTTCCGCATCACGCACAGCTTTGCGAAAGCACCAAACGGCGCCCCTTTCGACTCGTCATATTCGCGCATTGCTTTCATCAGCCCCAGCATACCCTCCTGCATCAAATCCTCTGCATCCGCACCCACCAGAAAATAAGGGCGCGCACAGGTTTTCACCAATCGGGTATATCGTTTGACCAAATCCTCCGCCGCCGCACCGTCTCCCTGCTGCGCCTTGCGGCACAAAGCCTCGTCGGACAGCGACGCGGATGAAAGCATTTTATTACCATTTCTCATGTCAAGATTCATTATATGCGATGCTGCTGGAAATGTCAAGAAATTTTTGTGAATTCTACTGTTTTGCCTTAAAATAACCCATGCATTTTTGTGACGATTGCCTAATACCCCTGCATTTATTCAACCGTGACCGATTTCGCCAGATTTCGCGGCTTATCGACATCGCAATTTCGCTCCACCGCTACATAGTATGCCAAAAGCTGCATCGGAATAATCGAAAGAGAAGCAGAAAATTCGTACAGGCACTTCGGCAAGCGGATAATGTGCTGGCAAACCGATTCGTCTCCGGTAAAATCGTCGGTTGTCACCAGCACTACCACGGCGCCGCGGGAAACGACCTCACGGATATTGGAAACGGTTTTCTCAAACAGTGCCGGCTGCGTCGCCAGCGCGACGACCAGCGTCCCTTCCTCAATCAGAGAAATCGTGCCGTGCTTGAGCTCCCCTGCCGCATAGGCTTCCGAGTGGATATAGGAAATCTCCTTGAGCTTGAGCGACGCTTCGAGCGCCGCCGCATAGTCCAATCCACGCCCCAAGAAGAACACGCTCGGCCGGTTGGCATACAGCGTGGCTATACGCTGCATATCCTCCTGACACATAAGCGCCTTTTCAATGCAGCTGGGCAGACGCTGTAGCTCCGCACACAGAGCACGCTCGTCGCCAATGGAAATCAAACCGCGCGTGCGCGCAATTTTGACCGAAATCAGATAGAGCGCGGATAGCTGCGCAGAATACGCCTTGGTCGTTGCAACCGAAATTTCCGGCCCTGCCCAAGTGTACAATACGCCGTCCGCTTCGCGCGCGATGGTAGAGGATACGACATTGACAATCGCAACGGTGAACGCCCCCGCCTGCTTAGCCAAGCGCATAGCTGCAAGCGTATCCGCGGTTTCACCCGACTGGCTGATAACAATGCACAAATCCTTTTTGCCGATGATTGGATTCTCATAGCGGAACTCGGAAGCAACCTCCGCTGTGCAGCGGATACGGCACATCGCCTCAATCACGCGCTTGCCCACCATGCCTGCGTGCAGCGCAGAACCGCAGCCAACAATATGGATATTCTCAATATCCCGCAGACGCTCGTCTGTCAGGCCATTATCCTCAAACACGACTGCATTGTTCTGGATGCGCGGCTTGACGGTGTCTGCTACCGCCTTAGGCTGCTCCATGATCTCCTTGATCATGAAATGCTCATAGCCGCCCTTTTCCGCAGCAGACATATCCCAGTTTACGGTCTGCACATTTTTTTCCACCACGTCGCCAAATTCATTCATGACCACGACGCTGTCCGGGCGGACGATAGCCACCTCATTGTCATCAAGAATGATATAATTTCTCGTGCGGCCAATGATAGCGGTGATATCGGAGGCAATCATATTCTCTCCCTCACCCACGCCAATGATGAGCGGGTTATCACGCCGTGCTGCGACGATTTCCTCCGGGTTATCCATCGATACAACACCCAGCGCATACGAGCCGCGAATGCGCTGCACCGCAGCAAGCACGGTTTTTGCCAAATCCTCCTGCTTGCCTGTATGCAGATAATCCACCAGATGCGCAACGGTCTCGGTATCTGTTTCGGACTGGAAAACATAACCATGTGCTTCCAGACGTTCGCGCAACTCCTTGTAATTTTCAATAATACCGTTGTGGACAACCGCTACCTTTCCCTTGCCGTCCCGTCCGCCCAGATGCGGATGCGAGTTGCGGTCGGACGGTTCACCATGGGTTGCCCAGCGAGTATGTCCGATGCCGCAGTTGCAATACAGGTCGCCCTCCTCGCGGATTTTTTCCTCCAGATTCGCAATGCGCCCGCGCGTCTTCACCACGCGCAGACCATCCTTTGTAAACGCTGCGATACCGGCCGAGTCATAGCCGCGGTATTCCAAACTATAAAGTCCTTTAATCAAAATCGGCAGCGCGTTTTCACGCCCCGTAAAACCGACAATTCCACACATAATAGTAAATCCTCCAAAAAAAGAAGCTGAATTTTTAAAAATAGGTATAAAAATAGTGCGTTATGCATAACCGCTCTGTCCGCGCAGTCACCCGCGCGTTTTAACAGCCTGCTTACGACCAACCCACTCATGGCCGAAGGGCACCCGCCGAACTCTTCGATGAACCCTTTCCTCGTCAACTGCGATACCGGCTGCACCGCAGTTCTGGCGCTTTCTCTCCTATTCACTTGTCATCATATACTCTCACCTTCCTTCAAACAAACAAGGTGGATGCGAAAACCACATCCACCTCCGTTGGCTCTTTCCTATTATACGACAGACTCGATGACTTTGGCAACCCTTTTTGCCAAAGTGTCCACCTGCTCGCTGTTTTTGCCTTCCACCATCACGCGGACCAGCGCCTCCGTACCGGACGGCCGCACCAGAATACGGCCGTTTTCAGCCAGCTCCGCCGACGCTTCGTCAATCGCCGCCTTGACCTCCGGCAGCTCCTGCAAGGTAGCCTTCTTGTCGTTGGGCACCTTGACATTAATCATCAGCTGCGGCCACGGAACCACTTCCGCCGCGATTTCCGAGCACTTCTTTCCGCTTGCTTTCAGAATTGACATAAATTGCAGAGCGGTCAACTCGCCGTCACCCGTCGAGGCATATTCCAGAAAAATCACATGGCCGGACTGCTCGCCGCCCAGAATATAGCCCTTTTGCAGCATCATTTCCAACACGTAACGGTCGCCTACATTGGAGCACTCAATGCGCATGCCGTTCTTTTCCGCATAGGCGTGCAAGCCCATATTGGACAGCACCGTTGCCACAAATGCGCCGCCGCGCAGCTTGCCTTCCTTCTTCATGTGCGCCGCACACACCGCCATGATACGGTCGCCGTCCAACTCTTCGCCGGTCTCATCGACAATCAGGCAGCGGTCTGCATCGCCGTCAAACGCTACACCCAAATCAAAGTTGCCGTTTTGAACACGCTTTTTCAGTTGCTCCAAATGCGTCGAACCGCAGTTGTTATTGATGTTGATGCCGTCCGGCTCATAGAAGCGGATTTCCGCCTTGCACTCGACCAAACGCATCAAGCGCTCAACCGTCGTCGAAGATGCGCCGTTTGCGCAGTCCACCGCCACACGCAAACCGGACAGATCCCCCTTGATGGTCTCTGCCAGATGATCGGTGTATTCCACCACCGGATCAATCTCACTCTTGATCACGCGGCCCAGTTTTTCATGGGTCATCTTTGGAATGGACTCAAAATCATCAATCAAATCTTCGATCTTGGCCTCAGTTGCATCCGGCAGCTTATACCCGTTGCCTGCAAAGATTTTGATACCGTTGTACTCAAAGGAGTTATGGCTTGCCGAAATAACGATGCCCGCATCCGCCTTATGTTTGATGGTCAGGAATGCCACCGCCGGCGTCGGAATCACGCCAAGCAGCTCTACATCCGCGCCGACCGAGCATATACCGGCCACCAGCGCATTCTCCAGCATATCCGAAGAGATACGGGTGTCTTTGCCAATCAGCAGCTTGGCCTTACCCGCATGAGTTGCTTCCTGCGTCAGCGCATAGGCAGCTGCAGCGCCAATCTTAAACGCGAGTAATGCATCCAATTCCACATTGGCTACGCCACGGACGCCGTCCGTTCCGAAATATCTACCCAAATAAAACACCTAACTTTCTTATTATTCAGCAACGGCCTCACAGTATCTGCTGTCCGTCCGCCGGTTCCATATGCATATGGCGATATGCCTGCACCGTAACGCATCGTCCACGCGGGGTGCGGCTGAGAAAGCCTATCTGCATCAGATACGGCTCATAAACATCTTCCAGTGTAATCGCTTCCTCGCCAATGGTAGCGGCAAGCGTATCCAGACCGACCGGGCCTCCCCCGTAATTGAGCATGATGCTTTTGAGCATCCGCCGGTCCACATTATCCAGCCCCAGCTCATCTATTTCAAGCGCACGCAGCGCCATATCCGCGCTGGCTTTATCAATCGTGCCCGTGCCGCGCACCTGCGCAAAATCACGCACCCGACGCAGCAGCCGGTTGGCGATACGCGGTGTGCCGCGGCTGCGGCGCGCAATCTCAAAGGCGCCCTCATGCTCGCACGGCACATTCAGGATACCGGCTGAGCGCTCTACAATCTGGCAAAGCTCCTCCGGTGAATACAGCTCCAAACGGAGCATGACACCAAAACGGTCGCGCAGCGGACTGGTCATCTGTCCCGCGCGTGTCGTTGCACCGATGAGCGTAAACCGCGGCAGGTCGATGCGAATTGAGCGAGCCGACGGCCCCTTGCCGATGATGATGTCCAGCGCGTAATCCTCCATCGCAGGGTAAAGGATCTCCTCCACCGCCCGGTCAAGGCGATGAATTTCGTCGATAAACAAAATATCATTTCCCGAGAGGTTTGTCAATAAAGCCGCCAAATCTCCCGCTTTTTCGATAGCCGGACCGCTCGTAACGCGGATATTAACGCCCATCTCACTGGCAATGATGCCTGCAAGCGTTGTCTTGCCGAGGCCGGGCGGACCATACAGCAACGTGTGGTCGAGCGATTCCCCACGCATCTTTGCCGCTTCAATATATACACTTAGATTTTCCTTCGCCTTGGTCTGGCCAACATAGTCCGCCATGGTTTTGGGCCGCAGCGAATTTTCGGTCTCATCCTCGGAAAGCTGTCGCGTGGAAATAATCCGCTCGTCATCCGCCATCCCGCCGGAAAATTCTATACTCAAAGGAACACTCCCTTACTGTTTGACCAGCTTTTTCAGGCACTGACGGATGATTTCCTCCGCCGCCATCTGCGCCGTGTCCAGTCCTTCCATTGCGTGCAGCGCCTCCGCCTGACTGTAGCCGAGCACCATCAGCGCAGCGACCGCCTCCTGCGTATGGTTAACGCCGCCCGACGCAGCTGCGACTGCCACCGGAGAAGCCGCCGACGCGGTTTCCAGCTGCTCCTTACTCATTTTATCCCGCAGTTCGAGCACAATGCGCTGGGCAATCTTCTTGCCGATACCGGGCGCCTGCATCAGCATCTTTTCGTCTCCGGTGATGATGGACAACGCCAGCCTGTCCGGCGGCGCGACCGACAAAATGGACAGCGCAGCTTTCGGGCCGACACCGGAAACCCCTATCATCATTTTAAAACACGATTGCTCTTCTTCGTCGATAAAGCCATATAATTCAAAAATATCCTCACGCACATTCAAATACGTGAGCAGACGCGCATGCGCGCCGATTTTCAACTTGCCAATCGTGTTCTGCGACGCATGGCAGGCATAGCCCACGCCGCCGCAGTCAATCACCGCAAGCCCCTGTTCGAGCACGGTGACCGTGCCATCTACATAATAAAACATTTACAGCAAACCCTCATATCGCATCGCCTGTCTGGAGTGTCCATGACAAATGGCCAATGCCAGCGCATCAGCCGCGTCGTCCGGCCGCGGCAGCTTGGTCAGATGCAGGATGCTTTTGGTCATCTCCATCATCTGCTTTTTCTCCGCATTGCCGTAGCCGACCACTGCCATTTTCACCTGATTCGGCGTGTAAGAAACCGGATGCAGGCCTTTCTGCGCCAGTGCAAGTAAAATCACGCCGCGCGCCTGCGCGACCTGAATACCGGTCGTGATGTTTTTGGAAAAGAACAGTTCCTCTATGGCGACTTCATCAGGATGAAAGGTATCCACCAGCGTCCCGATATCCTCATAAATCTCGCATAAACGCAGATGCATCGGCATGCCGGGCTTGGTTGTTGCCGCGCCATATTGTACGGGCGTAAATTTCATGTTGTCAAACCGTACTACGCCGTAACCGATGGTACCGTACCCCGGGTCAATGCCAAGAATCGTCATAAACGCAAACCTCTGCTTTGTAACTAAAGTATTTTACCATGAAACTACGCAATATGCAACCAGATTTGCCAAGCGCAGCCGTTTTTCGCGAGGCAGAGTTCATGCTTTTTCTAAGCCGCCCCGCGCAAGCCAGTCCTCAATCGGCTCACGCGCGCTTTCGATTGTCTGCAGCATCTCCGGTGCAATCAAGTTGCCCGCTTCCCCGGACAGTGCGCGCAGCGCGCGGTCAAAGCAGTCCGGCGTGTCCTCATACTTGCGAAAATACAAATCGCAGCGCATTGCAGCATGCACCAGCTGCGCCCCAATCGGCACCACAACCGGCTCCTGAGTGGCTGGATATCCTGTCCCGTCGTAGTTCTTATGATGCCAATACGCAACATCCGCACAAATTTTGACAAACGGATGCGGCTTTTCGCTTTCCAGTAAGGCACGGCCCAATTCCGTATGGCGCATATACGTCGTCCGCCCCGGCTCCGGTTGCTCCGCCCCCAAAGCGATGACATCATCCGGCAGGCCAAGCAATCCAATATCACATATCCGTGCCGCCTGCTGCACATATGATGCCTGCAATGCCGTCATGCCGCCGGCCGGATGCTGCAAGCGCCAAGCGGCAGCCAGCTGTCCCGTCAAATACGGAATCGCCCGGCTGGGTGTCAGGCGAATCCCATCCCGATACGTGCAAAGCGCGGATATTTTTTTACACCAGCCGTCCACCAGCTGCTGTGCCTGTTCTGCCGACAGCTGCTCCGGCAGGCTATCCAGCAAGGAGATACTTTGTCCCGCAGGGATATCCTCTTCGGCTTTCGTTTTGGTTGCAGCCGCATCACGCTGATCCAAAATCGTCCCGTTCTCCGGCCATGCCGAACGCACAATGCTGCATACCCGTTCCTGTACGGAATGCGGATCGACAGGCTTGACCAGAAAATCCACAGCGCCATGTTCCACACCGTTTAGTACATTGTCCTTGCTTGCGTCCGATGTAATCAAAATAATCGGCAGCTGCGTCGTCAGCGCATTGGTTTGCAGACGGTGCAGCAGCGTAAAGCCCGCGCCCCGGCGCCCCAGACAGATATCCACCAGCGCCGCACAAATCCGGTCGGCATGCTTTTGCAGAAAGGAAAGTGCGTGATTGGCTTCCCGACAGCATTCCACCCGAAACAATCCTTTAAAAATCTCATTTAGAATGGCCAAATCCAGCTCGGAATCATCCACAATCAACAGCGTATCTCGTATCATATGCTCGCCTCCCAACGGTCATCCTGTCAATCCGGAGAATCGGTGTCCGGCTGCCGCAATAGCTCGGATAATTTTTCGCTTTCCACCTCAGCCTCACGCAGCAAACCTTCGAGCTTGCGCATGTGCTTAAATCCGGAGGTGCGGTACTCTACCAGAATCGCCTGTACGCACTCAGCCAAATTCTCTGCGGACAGGTTTGCCGCGGTTCCTTTGAGCGTGTGCACCAGCATATAAAATGTCTCATCTTCCTCCTGCTGCAGTGCTGTCCGAATTTCTCCAAAACGGAGCGCATCCGGCAGGCGGCGAACGAATTTCAAAAACAACGCCGTATTGCCCATAAAGCGTCCAATCGCTTTTTGCGTATCAATACCAGCCTCATCCAATCGTTTCAAAAAAACAGTTTGATCCATGTTGTTGCTTCTCCCTCGCAATGTATTCATCCATGAAGCAGGAATCGTTTTCATTATACCGCAGAAAGGCAGGGCGGGCAAGCCGCACAGGAAAATGCGGTAAAATTCTTCATCCGAGCCATCCCGTTTTCCCCATCAGAGAATTGACAAATGCCTGCCGGTGTACCATACTGGCAATGGAGACAAACCGGAAGGAGAACATAGATGAAGCAACAGAAAACCAAACCCCGCTCAACACTGCACCACTTATGGCTGAATGTCCTTTTTTTACTGTTTT
>NZ_CALWUQ010000042.1 GCF_944384695.1 uncultured Agathobaculum sp.
TACTGAAGCTGTTCGGCAAGGATGTTCGCCGCGTGGCGACCACGGTCGGCCCCGAGCAGGAGTACTTCCTGATTGAAAAGGAAGATTACGCCAAGCGCAAGGATTTGATTTTCACCGGCCGCACCCTGTTCGGCGCAAAGCCGCCCAAGGGACAGGAGATGGAGGACCATTACTTTGGTTCGATTCGTCCGCGCGTTGCCGCGTTCATGCAGGAGCTGGATGAGGAGCTGTGGAAGCTCGGCATCTTCGCCAAGACCAAGCATAACGAGGTCGCACCCGCGCAGCACGAGATGGCGCCGGTGTTCACCACCACCAACATCGCAACCGACCACAACCAGTTGACCATGGAGGTCATGAAGCGCGTAGCGCAGAAGCATGGCTTTATCTGCCTGCTGCATGAAAAGCCGTTTGACGGCGTCAACGGTTCCGGTAAGCACAACAACTGGTCGATTTCGACCGACGAGGGTGAAAACCTGCTCGAGCCGGGCAAGACCCCGAGCGAGAATGCACAGTTCCTGCTGTTCCTGACCGCAGTCATCAAGGCAGTGGACGAATATCAGGATCTGCTGCGTATTTCGGTTGCCTCCGCAGGCAATGACCATCGTCTGGGCGCAAACGAAGCGCCTCCGGCCATTGTTTCCATGTTCATTGGTGATGAGCTGCAGGCGATTCTCGATGCAATCGAGTCCGGCGAGGATTATACCGATAAGGCCAAGACCAAGATGGATTTGGGCGTTTCCGTCCTGCCGGATATCCCGAAGGACACGACTGACCGCAACCGTACTTCGCCCTTTGCCTTCACCGGCAACAAGTTCGAGTTCCGCATGCTGGGCTCTGCCATCAACATTGCGTGCCCGAACATCATGATTAACACAGCGGTAGCTGAAGAGCTTCGCCTGTTTGCCGATGAGCTGGAGAAGGCAGATGACTTCCAGTCCGCACTGGTCGCGCTCATCAAGCGCGAAATCAAGGCGCACAAGCGTATCATTTTCAACGGCAACGGCTATGACGATGCTTGGGTGGCCGAGGCAGAGGCGCGCGGCCTGCACAACCTCAAGTCCACGGCGGACGCACTGCCGCATTATACGGACGAGGCCAATGTTGAGCTGTTCACCCGTCACGGCGTTTACAGCCGCATAGAGATGGAGTCCCGCGAGGAAGCGCTGCTGGAGGAATACTACAAGACGCTGCACATCGAAGCGCTGACCATGAGCGACATGGTGCGCGAGGAGATTCTGCCGGCCTGTGTGAATTACCAGAGCGATTTGGCCAAGACCATCAAGAACAAGAAGGAAGCCGGCATTGCGGGCGGCATGGAAGCCGATTTGCTGGGTCGCGTATCCGCGCTGACCGAGGAACTGTACACCAAGGGCCGCGCACTGGATACCGCAGTAGAGCAAGCGCCTGATGCGGACGCGGAGACGGTCGCCAAGTACTATCACGACACGATTCTGCCTGCAATGGATGCGGTGCGTGCTCCGGCTGATCAGCTGGAAATGCTGGTAGGCAAGAAGTATTGGCCGTTCCCGACCTATTCCGATATCCTCTTTTACGTTTAAAAACGTATAGGGGGCTTCACAAGCCCCCTATATACGGTACTTGGTTCCGAAAGAAACCAAATACCGATACCCGAACGACGCGGCCAAAGGCCGCTGGGGCGGGGTATCAAATGCCCCGGCAAAGCTGGGCCATTTGATGCAAACCGCGATACGGTTTGCAGAATCATGCCGCGCAGCGCGCGGAAAAATCCTTACATACTTGCATATAGTTTATCTTCGTACACAATGGCGTGTGTTTTCTGTTTGTCCGAATGGGCGGCAGAGGATACACGCCATTTTAATTTTTAGGGGGTTTTACCAATGGATTTCAATGCACTTGCAACTTCGATGGACGTCGGCTGGACGTTGGTTGCCGCCGCGCTCGTCTTTTTCATGCAGGCGGGCTTCGCGATGGTCGAAACCGGTTTTACCCGGGCGAAAAACGCGGGCAACATCATCATGAAGAACCTGATGGACTTCAGTCTCGGCACGCCGATTTTCTGGCTGGTCGGCTTCGGCATCATGTTCGGTTCGATGAACGGCTTTTTCGGCGGCTTTGACTTTTTGGCCGATGGCGTCGTGGGCGAAGGCTACAACTGGACCACGCTCATCTTCCAGACCGTGTTCTGTGCAACGGCTGCGACAATCGTCTCCGGCTCCATGGCGGAACGTACCAAGTTCTCGGCCTACTGCATTTACTCCATGGTCATTTCGGCTGTAATTTATCCGATTTCCGGTCACTGGATTTGGGGCGGCGGCTGGCTTGCTGAGATGGGCTTCCATGATTTTGCCGGTTCCACGGCGGTACATATGGTCGGCGGTGTCGCGGCGTTCATCGGCGCGGCCATCCTCGGACCCCGTATCGGCAAGTACACCAAGGACGGTAAGGCACGTGCAATTCCCGGTCACTCGCTGACGCTGGGCGCACTCGGCGTATTCATCCTGTGGTTCTGCTGGTTCGGATTTAACGGCGGTTCGACGGTTGCCCTGTCCGGTCAGGGCGCAGAGGTTGCGGCGCGCGTATTTGTGACCACCAACATGGCGGCTGCGGTTGCGACCGTCACGGTTATGTGCATCACCTGGATTCGCTACAAGAAGCCGGATGTCTCCATGACGCTCAATGGCTCGCTGGCCGGTTTGGTTGCCATCACGGCGGGTTGTGACACGGTTACGCCTTTTGGCGCAGCGGTCATCGGCATCATCGCTGGCTTTGTTGTGGTATTCGGTATCGAATTTGTCGACCAGAAGCTCAAGGTGGACGATCCGGTTGGTGCGGTTGGCGTACATGGCCTGTGCGGCGCGACTGGCACACTGATGGTTGGTCTGTTCGGTTATTATGCTTACGGCAGCACCGAGGTTGCACCGGTCGGTCTGTTCTACGGCGGCGGCGTACATGCGCTGGCCATTCAGGCGCTCGGCATGGTTGCGGTCATTGCATGGGTTGCCATCACGATGACGATTGTATTCCAGATCATCAAGCACACCATCGGCCTTCGTGTTTCGGAGGCAGAAGAAATCATAGCCCTCGACAAACCCGAGCATGGCCTGACCTCTGCATATGCGGACTTCATGCCGGTCGTACCGAACGTACTGGGTACCAAGGCGGCCGAGAAGGTGGCATCTATGCTTGATACCATTCCGGTTGCCGTGGAGAAGGCAGTGCCCGTTACCAAGGTGACCACCGAGGGCAGCGACCACAAGCTGACCAAGATTGTTATCGTTACCAAGCAGTCTAAGTTTGAAGTGCTCAAGGAAGCGCTGGGCGCAATCGGCGTATCCGGTATGACGGTGACCAACGTCATCGGCTGCGGCATCCAGAAGGGTGCAGCGGAGTATTACCGCGGCGCAGAGGTGGATATGACGCTGCTGCCCAAGATTAAGATGGAAGTCGTCGTGTCCAAGGTGCCGGTGGAAACCGTGGTGGAGACGGTCAAGAAGGTACTGTACACCGGTCACATCGGCGATGGTAAGATTTTCGTTTACGACGTGGAGAACGTCATCAAGGTGCGCACGGGCGCAGAGGGCTTTGACGCATTGCAGGACGATGAATAAACTGCTGCGGTTGCCTTACGCTGCCTGACAAGCGGAGCTTACAACAGAAAAGCCGCCCGATTGGGCGGCTTTTGTTGTATGGTGAAGGAAAAGAAAATCAAATCTGCTCGAAACGGGGGTCAAAATGGATGTGGTAACCTCAGACGCCGTTTAAACGCGGCTTGCGAGGTTACCACATTGCGGCAGGCGAAGACGGCAGCAGCGGATAGATTTGCAGATGCAGGTTGCCGGGGTGGTTTGCGGTGACGCGGGCCGTTTTTGTGTAGACGATTTTTTCGATGACGGTTTTCAGCAGGCGGTTCTGTTCTCGGGCATTCTGCGCCTGCTCGTAGGCATCAAGCACATGTTGCAGCCGGGGGGCAAAGGCGCGGCGGCGTGCGTTTTCCTGTTCCAGCTGTTCCAGCTCGGCTTGCATTTCGTTTTGCTGGCGCAGGAGCGAGGTGCGCTCGGCATCGAGCGCGTTTTTGCGTTCGAGGTACAGCGAGGGGGTATATACCCCGGTCTCAACCAGTTCGAAGGCGCGGCTCATGCGTGTGTCCAGTTCGGACAGGCGTTTGTCCAGCAGCTGGAGCGAGGCGCGCAGCGGCGCGGTTTCGTCCTGACAGGGGAGCGGGCTGCCGTCGGACGTATAGGCGGCCAGCCAGATGCGCAGCGTGTCGAGCACCATGCGTTCGATTTCGTCATACCGGTGCGAAATGGTTGGACAGGCCGAGCGGGAGATACAGAAGATAAGCGGCTCGCGCGGGACGGTCTGCCGGTTGGAGACGCAGTTGCGCTGCATCTTACGGCCGCAAGCGCCGCAGACGATTAGACCGGTGAAGGCGTTTTTCTGCCCCTTTCCGGCAGGGACCGGGGGCGCAGGGTGGCTTGCGAGGATTTCCTGTGCGCGGCGCCAATCCTCGCGGGAGATAAGGGCCTCGTGCCGCCCTTCATATAGCTGTATGTCTTTTGCGGTCAGGCGAACGACCTTGAGACGGCCGTCCACTACCTCTTTGCGGGTCGGTCGGCGGGTACTGGTGGTGTAGCCTGCGTAGTGCGGATTGTGCAGCAGGAGGGAAACGCGGCGGTCGGTCCACTGATTACGCGCGCCGGGCGGCGGGGGCAGCAGTCGGTTGAGCCGTTTTTTGATTTGGGAGATGCATACATCCTCATGCACAAACCAGTGGAAGATATTGCGCACGATGGGAGCGGTTTGCGGGTCGGGTTCGAGTGAGCCGCCCTTTTCTCCCTTGAGCTTGATTTTGCGATAGCCGAAAGGCGGCTGTCCGGCGGTGTATTTGCCCTCGCGCCGTGCGGCCTGCACACCGGCGTTCAGACGGCGGCGGATGGTTTTATATTCGCGGCGGGACATGAAAAGCCCGAACTCAAAATACTCCTCGTCGTATTCGTTGTTGGGGTCAAAGGTTTTGAACGGCGTGATGATGCGCGTTTCCGAGTATTTGAACGCGCGCGCGACAATGCCTTGGTCAATGCTGTCGCCGCGCGCCAGACGCTCGATTTCCATGACAATGACGCCGCGCCACTGTCCGGCTTCGACTTCTTGCAGCAGCCGCTGCATTTGCGGGCGTGCGGCAATCGTGTCGCCCGAAACGACCTCCTCGTAGATTGCCCCGACCGGCAGGCTGCGCGCTTCGGCCAGCTCGGTGAGCGTGCGGCGGTGACGGGCGAGCGTGTCGCCTTCGCCGCGTGCCTCCGCTTCGAGGTCCTGACGGGATTTGCGCAAATAAATACAGTATTGTGTGGGCATGGAATCAACTCCTTGCAGGGATGTACTATCATCCTATCGGAGAGGCATGCAAAAAATGACATGCCGGTTTCGGTAAGTGCATAGGATACGGCGAAGGAGGCGGTCTGCATGGCTGTTGCTGCGACTTATCACTATGCGCATGGTACGGTTTCCGTTTGCGACGACGCTTACCACGAGATATCGCCCGAGGAGCGCAAGCGCCGCGAAGAGCACATGTGGCGCGCGGCATATGAAATTGCGCTGGCGGCGCAAACCGAACGGCAGGAAACGGAAAAATAAAACAGGAGCTGGAAATGTATTTCGCCCCGCCAAAATCCGTCAAATTGGGCTTGTTCTTTTTGTTCAGTTTTTTCTCTTTTCACACTACATGTGGTGTGTTATAATGAAAACCTACACCAAATAGCATGAGTGAGGAAATGAGAATGGTTCGAGTAATCAAAAAGGATAATACAAAAGAAGCGTTTAACATTCAAAAAGTGGTGATTGCGGTCAACAAGTCCGCAAACCGCGTGCTGTATACGTTCACGGAGGAAGAACTGCAGGCAATCTGCGACCACGTGGAGGGCTACATCCGTGACCACGGTATGAGCGAAGTGCAAATCTGGCAGATGCACAACATCGTCGAGGCTGCGCTGGAAGCTGTGCGCCCCGAGGTCGCTAAGAGCTACCGCGACTACCGCAACTACAAGCAGGACTTTGTCGGTATGTTGGACAGCGTGTACAAAAAAAGCCAGTCGATTATGTATATCGGTGATAAGGAGAATTCCAACACGGACTCTGCACTCGTGTCCACCAAGCGCAGCCTGATTTTCAACCAGCTCAACAAGGAGCTGTATCAGAAGTTTTTCATGAACACCGAGGAATTGCAGGCCTGCCGCGACGGCTATATCTATGTCCATGATATGTCTGCGCGCCGCGACACCATGAACTGCTGCCTGTTCGACGTGGAGCATGTGCTCAAAGGCGGCTTCGAAATGGGCAATCTGTGGTATAATGAACCGAAGACGCTCAATGTGGCTTTTGACGTCATCGGCGACATCGTGCTATCCGCAGCCAGCCAGCAGTACGGCGGCTTTACCGTGCCGTCGGTCGATTTGCTGCTTGAGCCGTATGCTGAGCGCAGCTACAAGATGCTGACCGAAAAGTACACCCGTCTGGGTCTGGATGCCGAGACGGTGGAAAAAGAGGTTATGGCCGATATCCTCAATGACTTCGAGCAGGGCTTCCAAGGCTGGGAGTACAAGTTCAACACGGTCGCGTCCAGCCGCGGCGACTATCCGTTCATCACCATGACTATGGGCACCGGTACGGGTCGCTTTGCAAAGCTCGCATCCATCACGATGCTCAACGTCCGCCGCAAAGGGCAGGGCAAGAAGGGCCAGAAAAAGCCTGTGCTGTTCCCCAAAATCGTGTTCCTGTACGATGAGAATCTGCATGGGCCGGGCAAGGAGCTGGAGGACGTGTTCGAGGCGGGCATCGAGTGCTCGTCCAAGGCGATGTATCCGGACTGGCTCAGCTTGACCGGCGAGGGCTATGTGCCGTCGATGTACAAGAAGTATGGCGCCATCATCAGCCCGATGGGCTGCCGCGCGTTCCTGTCCCCGTGGTACGAGCGCGGCGGGATGAAGCCTGCGGATGAGCAGGACAAGCCGGTCTTTATCGGTCGGTGGAACATCGGCGCGGTGTCGCTGCACCTGCCGATGATTTATGCCAAGTCGCAGCAGGAAAACCGGGATTTCCACGAGGTGTTGGATTACTATCTCGAGCTGATTCGCCGGCTGCACATCCGCACCTACGCTTATCTGGGTGAAATGCGCGCGTCCACCAATCCGCTGGCATACTGCGAGGGCGGCTTCTACGGCGGACATCTCAAGCCGTCGGATAAGATTAAGCCGATTATGAAAACTGCGACCGCGTCGTTCGGCATTACAGCGCTCAATGAATTGCAGGAGCTGTATAACGGCAAGTCGCTCGTTGAGGACGGGCAGTTTGCGCTTGATACGCTCGAATACATCAATCAGAAGGTTAACCAGTTCAAGGAAGAGGACGGCAATCTGTACGCCATCTACGGCACGCCTGCGGAAAGCCTGTGCGGCTTGCAGGTCGAGCAGTTCCGCCGCAAGTATGGTATCATCGAGGGCGTGTCCGACCGTCCGTATGTCTCCAACAGCTTCCACTGCCATGTCACCGAGGACCTGACCCCCATTGAAAAGCAGGATTTGGAGGGCCGTTTCTGGAACCTGTGCAACGGCGGTAAGATTCAGTATGTCAAGTACCCCATCGACTACAATCTGGAGGCCATCCGCTCGCTGGTGCGCCGCGCGATGCGTATGGGCTTTTATGAAGGCGTTAACCTGTCGCTGGCGTACTGCGACGACTGCGGACATGAAGAGCTGTCGATGGATATTTGCCCCAAGTGCGGCAGCCGCAACCTGACCAAAATCGACCGCATGAACGGTTATCTGTCCTACTCGCGCGTCAAGGGAGACACGCGCCTGAACGACGCCAAAATGGCGGAGATTGCAGAAAGGAAAAGCATGTGATGCGCTATCACAACATAACCAAAGATGATATGCTCAACGGCGAGGGGCTGCGCGTCGTGCTGTGGGTGGCTGGCTGCGGACATGCCTGCCCGGGCTGCCATAATCCCGTGACATGGGATGCGGACGGCGGCCTGCCGTTCGATAAGGACGCGGAGGACGAGCTGTTTGCGGAGCTTGCCAAGGATTATGTCTCGGGCGTGACGCTTTCGGGCGGCGACCCGCTGTTCCCGGCCAACCGCGCGGATGTGGGGGCGTTATGCGCCCGCATCCGGCAGCGCTTTCCGGATAAGACCATCTGGCTGTATACCGGCTATGCGTGGGAGGAAATTGAGGACCTGCCGCTGCTGGAAAACGTGGATGTGGTCGTGGATGGACGGTTTGTGCAGGCGCAGGCGGATACCCAGCTGCATTGGCGCGGCAGCGCCAACCAGCGCGTGATAGACGTTGGGCGTACCCGCACATCACATGAAGTTGTTTTGCTGTAAAAGTATGGATAAGGAAGGCGGAAGTATCATGCAAAAGGTTGCAAAATTTCACAAGGTATCGGAACAGGAGTTTCTCACGGATTGGTGCAGCGCAACCGGCAGCAGCGTGAGCGAGGCAAAAGCGGTCTATCAGAAGATTCGTTTGCCGCGCCGCGCGACGGTCGGCTCCGCAGGCTATGACTTTTTTGCACCCGAAGCGTTTTCACTCGTGCCGCATGAAACCATTCTGATTCCGACCGGCATCCGCGCGGAGATTGCGGAGGGGTGGGTGCTGCAGCTCTATCCGCGTTCCGGGCTGGGCTTTAAATACTGCCTGCAAATGGACAACACGGTTGGCATCATTGACAGCGACTATTTTAACGCCAAAAATGAGGGACATATTTTTGTTAAGATGACCAATCAGAACCGACAGGGGAAAAACCTTTCGGTCGCCGCGGGCGAGGGCTTTGCGCAGGGCATCTTCCTGCCGTTTGGCATTACGGAGGATGACGATGCGGACGGATGTCGCGAGGGTGGCTTCGGCAGTACGACAAAGTAAGGAAATACTGAGAATATGTAGAACTCCCGGCGGGTTAAGCTCGTCGGGAGTTTTTTTTCGTATAAAAATACAGATTGGTTTTTTGTGCAGGATGGAGCAAAAAAACGAAAGGACTTTCGGATTTGGGGCGGTTTCGGCAAGAAATTTCCGAAAAAAGAAACCGCTTTCTAAATGTCGCAAATCGCTTGCTTTTCGGGCATTATACGGTAGAATATAGGCAAATACTTCACAAAACCGGTCGGTTTGGAGCGGCCGCACAGACGGGGCCGCGTGGCGTGAGGGAAATGAGAAGGTGCCGGACGCAGAGCAGGCGCCAAGTAAAAAAAATAATTTGAGAAGGGGGTTGCTGACATGGGTTTCTTCAAGAAGAAGAAAAAAGAGACGAACTTGCTTGCCTTTGCCACCGGTGAGGTGGTCGCGCTCAAGGATGTTAAAGACCAGATGTTTTCCGCCGGACTGATGGGGCCGGGGATTGCCATCGAGTCGGAGGACGGGAAGATTTGCAGTCCGGTCGACGGCACGGTGACCATGCTGTTTCCGACCAAGCATGCGTTGGGCCTGAAAAGCGAGGACGGGCAGGAGCTGCTGCTGCACATCGGAATTGATACCGTGGGACTCAAGGGCGAGGGCTTTACCGCTTTTGTGCAGGACGGGCAGAAGGTTTCTGCGGGAGATGCGCTGATTGAGGCCGACCTGGCGTTCATTCGCAGCAAAGGGCTGGAAACAGCTGCGATTTTGTGCGTCACCGAGCCGAAAGAGCCGGAGCTTACATTTACCACGGCACAGCATGTGACTGCGGGAAAGGATGAAATCGCCGCCATCAAGCTGAAATAAAGGAGGGGAAGCTATGGTACTGGAACAACTGAAAGGGAAGCTGATTGTTTCCTGTCAGGCACTGCCGGATGAGCCGCTGCATTCGAGCTACATTATGTCCCGTATGGCGGTGGCTGCCAAACAGGGTGGCGCCGCCGGTATCCGCGCGCAGTCGGTGGAGGACATCAATGCGATTATGGAAGTGTGCGATTTGCCCATGATAGGCATTATCAAGCGCAATTATCCGGACAGCGATATCTACATCACCGCGACAAAAAAGGAAGTTGAGGAACTGCTGACCACTAAGTGCCAGATCATCGCGCTCGACGCGACCGACCGGCCGCGTCCGAACGGGGAAAAGACCGAGGATCTCGTGGCGCAGATCCATGCGGCGGGCCGATTGGCTATGGCAGACTGCTCGACCTATGAGGAATGCGTCAGGGCGCAGGAAATCGGCTTTGACATGGTTTCCACCACACTCTGTGGCTACACACCATATTCCAAAAAGCTGGACGGACCGAATTTCGAGCTGCTCAAAAAGTGCGCCGATACGCTGACCGTACCGGTAATTGCCGAGGGCAAAATCAACTCGCCGGAGGATTTGCGGCGTGTTTATGAAGAATGCGGTGTATTCACTGCGGTGGTTGGCGGCGCAATTACGCGGCCGCAGCAGATCACAGCGCGTTTTGTGGGGGTTTTGAAGAAAGAGGGGTAAAAGTATATGTTCAAATATTTGCAAAAAGTCGGTAAATCCTTTATGCTGCCAATTGCTATTCTGCCGGCAGCGGGCCTTCTGCTTGGTATCGGCGGCGCATTCTCCAGTCAGGCGACGATTGCAGCCTATCCGATGCTGAATGTATATTTCCTGCAGGTTATTTTCCAAATCATGTCGGCGGCGGGCAACGTCATCTTCGGTAATCTGCCGCTGCTGTTGTGCATCGGTTTGTGTGTCGGCTTGGCTAAGAAGGATAAGGGCACGGCGGCACTGGCCGGCGTCGTCGGTTTCCTCGTTATGACCGGTACGATTTCGGCCATGCTGTCCATTTTCAATCCGGAAGGCAATGCAATTGACACCGGTGTTATTGGCGCGCTCGTCATGGGCATCATCGCCGTTACGCTGCATAATAAGTATCAGAACATCCAACTGCCGCAGACGCTCGGCTTTTTCGGCGGTTCGCGTTTTGTACCGATTGTAACGTCTGTCGCCGCAATCTTTGTCGGCGCGGCATTCTATCTGGTCTGGCCGCCGATTCAGAACCTGCTGGTCATGACCGGTGACCTCATCGCGTCTGCCGGTGCGGTCGGCACCTTCTTCTACGGCTTCCTGATGCGTCTGTGCGGTGCGGTCGGTCTGCACCATATGATTTATCCGATGTTCTGGTATACCGAGCTGGGCGGCGTGGAAATGGTCAACGGCGTGCAGGTTGTCGGTGCGCAGACTATCTTCTTTGCGCAGCTCGCGGACCCGAACCATGTCGGCTTGTTCACCGAGGGCACTCGCTTCTTTGCAGGCCGCTTTGCGACCATGATGTTCGGCCTGCCGGCCGCCTGCCTTGCCATGTACCATTGCGTGACCAATCCGGATAAGAAAAAGTACAAGGGCATTTTCCTGGGCGTTGCGCTGACATCGTTCATCACCGGTATCACGGAGCCCTGCGAATTCATGTTCCTGTTTGTTTGCCCGCCGCTGTATGTGGTGCATTCGCTGCTGGATGGTCTGTCTTTCTTCGTGGCGGACGTGCTCAATATCTCGATTGGCAACACGTTCTCGGGCGGCGTAATCGACTTCCTGCTGTTCGGCGTGTTACAGGGCAATGCCAAGACCAACTGGCTGCGTGAAATCCCGGTCGGTATCATCTGGGCCGTTATCTATTATTTTGTGTTCCGCTTTGCGATTACCAAGTTTAATATTGCGACTCCGGGCCGCGGCGACGATGCGGAAGAGGAAGGCGAGGTCAAGCTCGACACCAAGTCCTCCATGCATGAAGACGCGCTGGTTATTCTGGAAGCGCTGGGCGGCCGTGAGAACATTGAAGACGTTGATGCGTGCATCACCCGTCTGCGCGTTGCGGTTAAAGACAGCGCTAAGGTGGATAAGGAACTGCTCAAGAAGGTCGGCGCGACGGCGGTGCTCGATGTGCAGGGCGGTATTCAGGCAATCTACGGCGCGAAAGCTATCTTGTATAAAAACGAAATTAATGATATCCTTGGTGTAGCGGATTGATGTCTGGCGGTTGCATCCGCTGACATATGTACATAAACGGATGGTGGGAGGAACCTGCATGAAGCTGCTGCTGAAAAAACTGGCGTCCTATGTCATTGACTATCTGCTGGTCGCGGGACTGGGCGCAGTGTATGCCTTTTGCGCAAGCGTCTTTTATCTGGAGCCGGCCACGCAGAATCAGGCGATATTGATGCTGGTCTGCGCGCTGATTACCACGCTGTTGCTGACCTGCTATGTGCCAACCAAAACGGGTGGGCAGACCGTAGGGCAGAGGCTGATGCACTTGCGTGTGGTGAATAAAAGCGGCCGTCCGCGAACCTACTGGCAGAGCTTTCTGCGGGAATGCATCATTAAAATCTCCTTTGCACCGTTGTTTGTGCCGTTTTCCATCATCTATTATGTGGTATATCTGCTCATCATGCAGCGAAACCCCAAGGGGGAGCTGGCGCATGACCTGTTGCTCAAGACCGACGTTGTGCGTGCATGAATCGGGATAGAATGCACCGCGAGGAATATCCTCGCGGTGCATTTTTTGTATGGATGACAAAAAAATAGAGAATGTTTTTTCAAAATATCACAAATAGAAAGAAAGTACTTTCAGATAAAACGGCATTTTTTATAAATATTCATTAAATTTTCATCTAACACGCACAAATTGACGAAAGAGGTAAAAGCACTTTCCGAATGGTTGAAAGTGTTGAAAAACGATGGCAAACTGCTATACTGGATATAGATAGAGCAGATAGACGTGATACGAGGGGGCGCAGGCAGGCGACATTATCAATGGTCAGGCGCATGTGGCAAGCGGGAAAAGGGGAACAACGATGAAGCAGCGGGAGCAAGCGGTAGGAAAGCGCGGTGGGATACGGTACGAAGGAAATATCATTCCCCGCATCGAAGCCAATTATGAAAATCTGACGCCGTTGGAAAAAAATATTGCGGATTTTTTTATCCGCAAGCCGTCTTGCAGCGATTTGTCGGCAAAATCGGTTGCCAAGCAGTTATATGTGTCCGAGGCGTCGCTGTCGCGTTTTGCGCAGAAATGCGGCTATACCGGCTATCGTGAGTTCCTGATTTATTACAAAAACGGCGATGTGGCGGCGCAGCAGTCGCCCAGCAGCGGCCATATGAACAACGTGCTGCACACTTATCAGGAATTGCTGAACAAAAGCTATTCGCTCATTGATGAGGAGCAGATTCAGCGCATTGCGCGCACATTGGCGGAGAAAAAGCATATTTATGTGTATGGCCGCGGCAGCTCGGGGCTGGTGGCGATGGAGATGCGCATCCGCTTTATGCGCATCGGCCTGAATATTGAAGCGATTACCGATTCCCATATCATGCAGATGAATTCGGTTCTGCTCAATCCGGATTGTGCGGTCATTGGTATCAGCGTCAGCGGCAAAACCGAAGAGGTGATGCAGTCGCTGGCGGCGGCAGAGCGGAGCGGTGCGTTTACGCTTTTGATGACTGCGCACGTCAAACCGGAATTTCGTAAATACTGCAATGAAATCCTGCTGTTTTCGGTCAAAGAGTATCTGGAAAACAGTAAGGTGATTTCGCCGCAATTTCCCATTCTGGTGATGGTGGATGTGTTGTTTTCCGAGCTGATGTCGCTGGATGGTCTGCGGCGGGAATCGCTGCATGAGTATACCCTCAAAATGCTGCATAAGGAGATTGAGCCATAATAAGTACATATGATAAAGAATCCGAACGGCCTGCGGGAAAAGGCGTTCGGATTTTTTGTTCACTGCGGCAAAAGGGTTTGCGCAGGTGTCACCTTTTTGCGGTACGTCGCTTATACTGATGACAGGAGCGTGATGCGCAATGTTTTGTCGTGGTCAGGTGATGGGTCTGGTTTGCCTCTGTCTGGGCGTAGGCCTGCTGCTGGGCGGGCTGCTCTCGCTGTGCCTGCCGGTCTGGCTGCTTGCGCTGGCGCTGATTGCGGCAGGGTGGTTCCTGCTTCAGTGTTGACGGGAGGTAGACGTTATGATGAAAGTCGTTGTATGGAAGAGTCCGAAGTATTTGCGGGGCATTTTGAGCAAGCTGTTTCATATCACCTAAGTGCAAACAGCTGCAAAATGCGGATGCGCCAGAGACGGGCGGTATGGCAAAAGGCCGTGCCGTCCGTTTTGCTGTCCGGCAAAATCCAAATTTGCAAATTGTTCACAATTGAACGATTGACAGTATCAACTGTTTTGCGTATGATGATGGTAACAGGAACACATGGAAAGAAAGGTGACGGCATGATATGGTGGGAAGAACGGTTTTTGCTGGATGCGGCAAAAATGGAAAAGCTGTATTGGAGCTGTGTCAAAGAGGCGGCAAGCGGCTATCGCCTGACGCCTAACGAGATTTCCGTGCTGCTGTTTTTGCGGCGTTATGCGCCGGAATGGGACACTGCAACCGATATGGTGCAGCAGCTTGGCATATCCAAGGCGCTGGTCGCGCGGAGCGTGGACTGCCTGTACCGGCGTGGCTTTGTGCAGGGTGAGCGCGACGAAAACGACCGACGCATCGTGCATCTGCACTTGTGCGGCGAGGGCGTTTCAATTGCGCAGCAGTTGTACCAGAGCGGCTGCCGGGTAGCGGAGCAGCTTCGCCGGGATGTGACTGAGGAAGAATTGCAGTGCGTGCATGAAATTATGGAAAAAATGCAGCGCAATCTGGATGCGATACTGAACAGTATGGAAGGACAGGTGAAATAATATGGTTGAACCGGGCAAAGATTCGAAAACACCAAAGCGCCCGCTGATTTTTTATTATGCGGTGACGCTGTTGGTGCTGATGCTGCTCAACTGGCTGCTGGTGCCGATGCTGGCGCAGCGGCAGGTCGTCGAGGTGGGTTATGATGAGTTCGTGTCCATGCTGGATGACGGCAAGGTACAGACAGTGGCCTACGAGCAGTCGGAAAGCCAAATTGTGTTTGAGGCAACCGATGAGGACGGCAAGACCGGAATTTACAAGACCGGTATATTTCCTGACGCGGAACTGTATGACCGGCTGGATAAGGCGGATGTAAAGTTTGCAGCCGAGATTCCGACACAGACTTCACCGCTGCTGAGCATCCTGCTCAGCTATGCGCTGCCAATCGTGCTAATCATCGTGGTTGGCCAGTGGCTGAGCAAAAAGATGATGAAGAGCATGGGCGGCAACGCGATGAGCTTTGGCAAGTCAGGTGCGAAAATCTATGCGGAAACCGAAACCGGCAAGACCTTTGCGGATGTGGCCGGTCAGGATGAGGCGAAGGAAGCGCTGACCGAAATTGTAGATTTCCTGCATAACCCGAATAAATATGCCTCCATCGGTGCGAAGCTGCCCAAGGGCGCGCTGCTGGTGGGCCCTCCGGGCACCGGCAAGACGCTGCTGGCAAAGGCAGTGGCCGGTGAGGCGCACGTTCCGTTTTTCTCGATTTCCGGTTCGGAATTTGTTGAAATGTTCGTTGGTATGGGTGCGGCAAAGGTGCGCGACCTGTTCAAGCAGGCAAGCGAAAAAGCGCCGTGTATCGTGTTCATCGACGAAATTGATACCATCGGCAAAAAGCGTGACGGCGGCGGCATGGGCGGAAATGACGAACGCGAGCAGACGCTCAACCAATTGTTGACCGAGATGGACGGCTTTGACGGCACGAAAGGCGTGGTCATTCTGGCAGCGACCAACCGTCCGGAATCGCTCGACCCGGCGCTGCTGCGTCCCGGCCGGTTTGACCGGCGCATTCCGGTGCAGCTGCCCGATTTGCAGGGCCGCATTGCGATTTTGAAGGTGCATGCAAAGGATGTCCATATGTCCGGAACCATTGACTTCAACGCCATTGCGCGTGCAACATCCGGCGCATCCGGTGCGGATTTGGCAAACATCATCAACGAGGCGGCGCTGCGCGCGGTGCGTCTGGGGCGCAGCACGGTTGAACAGGCCGATTTGGAGGAGAGCGTGGAGACGGTCATCGCGGGTGCGCAGCGCAAGAACGCGGTGCTCAGCGCGAAGGAAAAGGAGATTGTCGCCTACCACGAAATCGGCCATGCATTGGTAGCAGCCAAGCAGTCCAATTCCGCACCGGTGACCAAAATTACAATCATACCACGCACTTCGGGCGCGCTGGGCTACACCATGCAGGTGGATGAGGGCGAGCACTATCTGATGAGCAAGGAAGAGCTGGCCAACA
>NZ_CALWUQ010000043.1 GCF_944384695.1 uncultured Agathobaculum sp.
GAAGTTTAGCTCAGCTGGGAGAGCATCTGCCTTACAAGCAGAGGGTCAGCGGTTCGAGCCCGTTAACTTCCACCAAAAAACGGCATCTGCGAAAGCGGATGCCGTTTTTTTCATATATGCTGCGTGCGCAGTGGCGTGACGGCTATGATATTCCCATTGGTTATATCAGCATAGCGCGTTTCTATTGGACAAATAGGCGAACTGCTTGTATACTGAATGCATCAGCAAAGGCGCTGGAATCCTAATAAAGGATTTCAGCGCTTTTTATTTTTTAAAGCAGGAGCGTTTGACGATGCAATATCAAATTTCCAATCGTATGTCCGGCGTGCACGGCTCGGCCATTCGTGAGTTGTTCAAATTAGGCGCCGACCCGAATATGATTTCGTTTGGCGGCGGCAATCCATCTGCCGAAACCTTTCCCTGTGCGGAAATTCAGCAGATTGTAACCGATGTGTTGCAAAATGCGCCGGTTTCCATGCTGCAATACGGCCTGTCCGAGGGCTATGTGCCGCTGCGTGACACCATGAAGCAATACCTTGCCGAAAAGGAAGGCTTCGATTTTGAAAAGAACGAGCTGTTTATCGTGTCCGGCGGACAGCAGTGTGCCGATTTGACCACCAAGGTGCTGGTCAACGAAGGCGATGTCATCCTGACCGAGGAACCGGCATTTGTCGGCTGCCTGAACACCTTCCGCTCTTACGGCGCAAAGCTCGTCGGGATTCCCATGCAGGAGGACGGCATGGATGTGGACGCGCTGGAAGCGGTGCTCAAGGCAAACCCGAACGCTAAGCTGCTGTACACCATCCCGTCCTTCCAGAACCCCACCGGTATCACCACCACGCTGGAAAAGCGTCAAAAGGTGTACGAGCTGGCCTGCCGCTACGACATCGCCATTTTGGAGGACAACCCCTATGGTGAGCTGCGCTTTGCGGGCGAGACGGTGCCAACCATCAAGTCGATGGACACCGAAGGCCGGGTGATTTATGCGGGCAGCTTTTCCAAGGTCATGGCGCCGGCGTTCCGTCTGGGCTTTCTGGTGTTTGACAAGGCGCTGACCATGCCGCTGACCGTTGCCAAGCAGACGACCGACGTGCACTCCAACGTGCTGTTCCAGTATGTTTGCAACACCTATATGACGCAGTACGATTTTGAGGCGCATCTGGAGCAGTCGCGCAAGGTTTACCGCGCGAAATGTCAGCTGATGCTGGACACCATGCGCCGCACCTTCCATCCGTCGGTCCGCTTCGGGCAGCCGGAGGGCGGCCTGTTTGTCATGGCGTTCCTGCCGGACGGCATGGATGCGCAGCCCTTTGTGCGCGAGGCAATCACACGCGGCGTGCTGTGTGTGCCCGGCTCGGCCTTTCTGGCGGATGAAAGCGGTGTTTCCAACGGTTTCCGTTTGAATTACTCCACTCCGACGGACGAGCAGATTGTCCGCGGCATTGAAATTCTCGGCAAGCTGACACACGAGTGGATCAAGGAGTGAGCAAAATGAAAATGAAAGTAATGGCGTTCAGCGCCCGTCCGGACGAGCGCGCCTTTTTTGAGCACTGGTCGCAGACGCTGGATATTGAACTGACCTATCAGCCGGAAGGCTTGAGCATGAAAAATGTCGAGCTGACACGGGGCTTCGACGGCGTTTCCTGTGTCGGCACCTGCAACCTGTCCGCCCCGGTGCTCGAAGCGCTGGCGCAGAATGGTGTTCAGTATGTCGCGCTGCGCACAATCGGCTTTGATAACGTCGATCTCGAAGCGGCGGCCCGTCTGGGGATTCGAGTGGCACACGCCGGGTACTCGCCGTACTCGGTGGCCAACTACACGGTCATGCTCATTCTCATGTGTATCCGCAAGGCAGGCTATATCATGTTCCGCTCGCACACGGCGGATTACTCGCTGGGTGCTGCGGGCGCGGCGCGCGGAATGGAAATGCAGAATCTGACGGTCGGTGTGATTGGCACTGGCCGTATCGGCAAGGCCGTGATCGAGAACCTGTCCGGCTTCGGCTGCCACATTATCGCGCACGACCCGTATCCGTCCTCCGACTTGACGGGTGTGGAATACGTTTCGCTCGACCAGCTTTATGAGCGCGCGGACGTGATTACGCTGCACACCTTCCTCGATGACAGCACGCGCCATATGATTAACGCGGATGCCATCGACAAGATGAAACCCGGTGTAGTCATCATCAATTGCGCGCGCGGCGCACTGATTGATACCGGCGCACTGATTGCCGGCATTGAATCGGGTCGGGTCGGCGCTGTGGGCGTGGACTGCTTTGAGGGCGAGAACGACGTGATTCGCGTGGACCACAGCTATAACAGCCGTGTGACCAATCACGACTATATCATCCTCAAATCCTTCCAGAACACGATTGTAACGCCGCATATGGCGTTCTTCACCGACCAGGCGGTGTTCGATATGGTGCAGTGCTCGCTCGAAAGCCTGCGGCAGTTTTACGACGGCAAAGCCGTGCTGCTGGAGGTCTGTGCCTAAGCCTGTATATCGGCAAAAAAGCGGCGCAGATAGGCTTTGAAATCCCGCATGCCGCGCGTCTGATACCGGCTGAGCGTTCGCACATAGAGATAACGGCAGCAGTCCGCATCACGGATGTGCAACAGGCGGATGTCCCCGCTCTGCCTGATATGCTGCCATGCATTGGATGCAACCAGCGCGACCCCCATGCCGAGCGAGAGCAGACGGTTTTGCAGGGCCGCACTGTCGCATTCAATGGCAATGCGGGGGGAAAGCCCGGCAGTGCGGAAAATATGCTCGGAGACCTGCCGGAACGAGTGGGAATTGCGCAGCACGATGAAGGAGTCCTCGGCCAAATCGGATAAAGCGACCGAGTCCTGTTCGGCCAGCCGGTGGGAGACCGGCACCGCCAGACAGATTTCCTCGCTGCCCAGCAGCTCCGCATCTTCGGGGATTTCCTCGCGGGATACGGCGGAATCGAGCAGCAAATCGCTTTGCGCGGGTGTGGTGGTGACACGAAAACGGATGTCCCCGCAGATTTGCGCAAAGCCGGACAGGATTTCACCAATCTGCTCGCTCAGCGAGAGCGCGCAGATACGCAGACTGCCCGCCTGCTGTGCGCTTTCCGCAATCTCGCGCCGGGCATCCTCTTCCGCTTGCAGGATTTGCTTGGCATAGCGCAGCAGGATGTCGCCCTGCTCGGTGCGGCGCAGGCCTTTGCCGGTGCGCTCGAACAGCATCACGCCCAGCTCGCTCTCCAGATGGTGGATTGTTTTGGAAATTGCGGGCTGCGCAGTATTCAGCAGTTCAGCAGCGCGGGTCATGTTTTCCTGCTCCGCGGCGGCTGCAAATTGTTTCAGTTGATATAATTCCAAACAAATCCCTTTCCTTTATTCTTTCACTCACAGGAACCGTAATGTTATGATTACACAAATTTTGATTCAGCAAACACTCATCATGTTCCTGCTGATGCTGCTCGGCCTGCTGCTGTCCCGTCTGGGGGCCATCACCGAGCAGGGCAGTAAGGACATGGCCAATATTTTGCTCTATGCCGTCATTCCATGCGTGATTGTGCGCAGCTATATGACCGAATACAGCACGCAAAAATTGCATGCGCTCGGGATTTCCGCCGTGCTGGCGGTTGCTGCATTTGTCGTGACGATTGCAGTCGCATGGATTGCATTCGGCATGCGGCACCGCATCGAGAATTTCAGCGCGGCTTTCGGCAACGCCGGGTTTATCGGCATCCCGCTGGTCACCTCGGTTTTCGGCGCGGAGGCGGCGTTTTATGTCGTTGCCTTCTCTTCGATGCTCAATCTGCTGCAATGGACCTATGGCATTGTCATTATATCAGGCAAGCCGGAGACAATCAATGTCAAAAAGGTGTTCCTCAATCCGGTGTTTCTCTCGATGGTGGTGGGGCTGATACTGTTTTTCACAGGTTTTACGCTTCCCACCATTCTGGACAGAACCGTTGGACTGATTGCCGATGCCAACACGCCGTTTGCCATGCTGGTGCTGGGCCTTTATCTGTCGCAGATAAAGCCGCGTGATTTGTTTTGCGGAGCAAAGCTCTATCTGGTTGCGGCGCTGCGGCTGTTCGTGATTCCGCTGCTGACGGCGCTGGCGTTTTTGCCGCTGCCGTTTGCGCGCGGAGAGGTCGCGCTCATCACGTTGGTGGCGGCGGCAACGCCGGTGGCAACCAGTACCGGTATCTTCGCGCAGAAATTTGGACAGGATTACCGCGGCGCTGTGGCGCAGGTGTGTTTTTCCACCCTTGTCTCCATCGTTTCCATTCCGATTGTGATTAGCCTGGCAGAACGTATGCTGGCTTGATACCGTGGATAAAAAGAAAATATATGCATTTTGGGCATGAAATAATGCCTCATATAGGTATTTGCCATTCAGAGTGTTTCGGTTTACAATAGGAATCATCAAGCATCAGAGGAGCGAGAGCATGAATCATACCGACCGAAAAGAAATCGAGCAGGGCTTGGACGACCCGCAGGCGATGCGGGAAGCATCGCAGCGCGCCCTGCGTCTGACGATGGAACTGAACGGCAGATATTATGAGCCGGCGGAGGTACGCCGCCGTTTTTTTGAATTGATTTGTCAGCCGGAGGACGAAACCTTTTGTCTGTTCCCGCCGTTTCATACGGATTATGGCAAGAATATTCGGGTGGGTAAAAATGTGTTTATCAATACCGGCTGCCACTTTCAGGACCAGGGCGGCATAGAGATTGGCGACGGGACGCTCATCGGCCATAATGTCGTGCTGGCGACGCTCAACCACGATGAGGACCCGGACAGGCGGCATATTTTGCATCCGACGCCCATCGTAATCGGGAAAAATGTCTGGATTGGCGCAAATGTGACCATTGTTTCCGGTGTGACCGTGGGAGACGGCGCAATCGTTGCTGCGGGCGCGGTGGTCACGAAAGATGTGCCGCCGGATACGATGGTCGGCGGTGTGCCGGCAAAGGTAATCCGAAAGGTGCGCCGGCAGGCGTAAGCGCACGGAGGGCCGTCCGGCGCGGTACGCCCGCGGCAAGCCGGAGATTTGGCAGCAGGCTATTGTATATCCGCATTCGCTTTGGTAAAATAGATACCACACCTTGGCCAGAAAGCCGGGCGTGTGGCAGATAAGCGAGGGGAGATGAGGAGTCGTGCAGCTTTCGCATTTGGACGGCAGCGGCAATGCACATATGGTGGATGTCGGCGCCAAGGCGGTCACATCCCGCATGGCAGTGGCACAGGCGGAAATTATCATGCAGCCGGAGACATTCGAACTGCTGTGCCGGGGCGCTTTGCCTAAGGGAGACGTGTTTTCCTGCGCGCGCATTGCGGGCATTATGGCGGCCAAACGCACGTTTGAGCTGATTCCCATGTGCCACCCGCTGCCGATTGACGCGGTTTCCATCGAGTTCGAAACCGAGGCGCCGACGTGCGTTCGCATCAGGGCGACGCTGCGGTGCGACTGGAAAACCGGTATCGAGATGGAAGCGCTGACGGCGGCAAGCGTTGCGGCGCTGACCGTGTATGACATGTGTAAAGCGGTAGACCGCGGCATGGTGATACAAAATATATGTCTGCTGGAAAAAGCGGGAGGAAAATCCGGCCATTTTGTCCGGAGGATGGAGAAAAACGAATAAGCACTTTGCTGACCCATGAACAATCCTGGATCGTATATGATACGGTCCGGGATTTTATTTTTTTCAGAGGGAATCGGGCAGGATAAAGGTTTTTGGCAATGTTGCACAGGCAAGGTATGAGCGGAGGAAAGTTGGGAAAAGCTGAAAGCGTGGCGGAAAACTCATATTGAGGTATATAAAAGCCGATGGTCAAGGCCAAAAGTAAAAGAGAAGACAGACAGGAGGAAGGTCTGCACGATGAAAACCTTCAAAAAAGTGCTGGTGCTCGCGCTGGCAGCGGCGGTGTCAGCAGCGGTGCTGACCGGCTGCGGCCAGGGCGCGGATGGCAGGACAATCATCCGCATCGGGCACAACCAGTCGACCAATCATCCCACCCATATCGCTTTGGTGGCGTTTGAGGAATGGATTGAAAGCAAACTCGGTGACAAGTATGACGTTGAAGTGTTCCCGAGTGAGCTGCTCGGTTCGCAGAACGAAATGGTGCAGTTGACGCAGACCGGTGCAATCAATTTCTGCGTCGCGTCCAACTCGCTGCTGGAAACCTTCAGCACCAACTACACATTGTTCAATTTGCCGTATCTGTTCGCCAGCGCAGAGGCATATCACGCCTCGATGGACGACGAATCCATCACCGGACCGATTTTTGGGTCCACGAAGGACGCAGGCTTTGAAGCGGTCACTTGGCTGGACGCCGGCACGCGCAACTTCTACACCGTCAGCACTCCGATTGAGAAGCCCGCCGACCTCAAGGGCCTTAAAATCCGCGTGCAGCAGTCACCGACCAACGTGCAGATGATGAGCCTGCTGGGCGGCTCGGCCACGCCGATGGGCTTTGGGGACGTATATACGGCGCTGCAAAGCAAGATTATCGACGGTGCGGAAAACAACGAGCTGGCCCTGACCGATAATGGCCACGGCGATGTGTGCAAATATTACGCCTACGACATGCACCAGATGATTCCGGACATTCTGATTGGCAACATCGCCTTTCTCGACGCTTTGAGCGAGGAGGAGCGCGCCATCTTTGAAGAGGGCTTCCGGCTGGTCAATCAGGTGCAGCGGGCGGAATGGACCGACGCGGTCGCGGCGGCGAAAGACCGCTCGGCGAATGAGCAGGGCGTGCAGTTCCTGTACCCGGACACCAAGCCTTTTCAGGAGGCCTGTGCACCGATGCACGAGGAAATGCTGGCGCAGTTTCCGAATCTCGCGCCGATTTATGACGCGATTCAGGTCTATAACGAGCAGTACCCGTCCAACGAATCCTGAGGAGGTGCGTGACCAATGAAAACACTCAGAAACATGCTGACCAAGCTGCTCCATGTGCTGGCCGGCGCGAGCTTTATCGCCATGGTTGTCCTGACCTGCTGGCAGGTATTCACCCGTTACGTCCTGCAAAACCCTTCCTCCTGGTCGGAAGAGCTGGTTTCCTATCTGTTTGCATGGGCAAGTCTGCTGGGCGCATCGCTGGTCACCGGTGAGCGCGGTCATATGAATATCCCGATTCTGGTAGAGAAGATGCAGCCCTCGATGCAGAAGGCGCTGGGGATTTTGGGCGAGCTGGTTGCCTTTGCGTTCTCGCTGATTATCCTTGTGTATGGCGGCGTGCAGATTACACGGCTCGCCATGGGCCAGATGACCTCTTCGCTGGGCGTTGCGGTCGGTGTGTTCTATGTCGTCATGCCGCTGTGCGGTGTGCTGAACATGCTTTATACCGTCCTGAATATCGCAGCGCTCTGCCAAGGGAACGGCCCGGATGCAACGAAGGAGGGGGCATAACGGATGGCAATACAGTCCTTGCTGATTATCATTGGTGTGCTGGCCGTTTTGCTGGTCATCGGCGTGCCAATCTCGTATTCCATTGGTATTTCCTCGCTCGTTGCGATTTTGCAGACCGTTTCGCTGGATGTCTCGGTGGTGACCGGCGCGCAGCGCATCTTTGTGGGCATGAGCAAGTTCAGCCTGACCGCTATCCCGTTTTTCATTCTTGCGGGCAATCTGATGAATCAGGGCGGTATTGCCAAGCGGCTGGTGGACTTCGTGATGGCCATTTTAGGCAAGCTGCCCGGCGCGCTGCTCGTGACCAACATCGGTGCAAACGCGCTGTTCGGCGCGATTTCGGGTTCGGCTTCCGCTGCCGCCGCCGCGGTCGGCAGCATGGTCGAAAAGGGTGAGGAGGAGCAGGGCTATGACAAGGCACTCTGTGCGGCGACCAACGGCGCATCCGCCCCGTCCGGTCTGCTGATTCCGCCCTCTAACGCGCTGATTACCTACTCGCTTGCAGCGGGCGGTACTTCGGTGGCGGCGCTGTTCATGGCCGGTTATATCCCCGGCGTTATCTGGGCGCTGTGCTGCATGGTGGTGGCGGTTGTCATTGCCACGAAAAAAGGTTACAAGGGTATGCCCGGCAGGTTTGACTGGAGAAACCTCGGCGTGTGCACGCTCAAGGCGATTCCATCGCTGTCTCTGATTGTTGTGGTCATCGGCG
Organism: uncultured Agathobaculum sp.; assembly: GCF_944384695.1. GTDB lineage: Bacteria > Bacillota > Clostridia > Oscillospirales > Butyricicoccaceae > Agathobaculum. Next base: position 8,110 of record NZ_CALWUQ010000043.1, read on the forward strand.
GCATCATCGGCGGCATCTTCACCGCGACCGAAGGCTCGGCCATCGCGGTGGTTTATGCGCTGCTTCTGGGCATCTGCTATCGGAATATCACGCTCAGGTCGTTCTGGAATATCGTAGTGGAAAGCGCGAAAATGAGCGGCATGGTCGTGTTTTTAATCGGTGTGTCCAACATCCTCGGCTGGGTGATGGCATTCACCCAGATTCCGCAGGCGATTTCCGAGGCGCTGCTCGGCCTGACGCAGAACCCCATCATCATTTTGCTGATTATGAACGTCATTCTGTTGATTGCCGGTACGTTTATGGACGTCACCCCGGCTATCCTGATTTTCACGCCGCTGTTTTTGCCGGTCGTTAAGACCTTCGGCATGGACCCCGTGCAGTTTGGTTTGATTCTGGTGTACAACCTGTGCATCGGCAACATCACCCCGCCGGTCGGCAACACCCTGTTTGTTGCGATTAAGGTCGGGCGGTCGAGCCTGTCCAAGGTCATGCCATATATGCTCTGGTATTATGTGGCGATTCTGATTGGCCTGCTGCTGGTCACCTATGTGCCGATGGTCAGCCTTGGCTTGCCGATGGCGGCGGGATTGATTTGACGGATGCCAACAAAAAACGACCTGACAGAGCATTCGCCCTGTCAGGCCGTGATACATATCGGGATTTTAGGAGTTCCAAATGGCGGCCCACTCGTCCGCATCGTCCAGAAGAGAAGTTTTGGCTTTTTGCAGTGCCTCGGCAACGACATGGTCGCGGATACCGGCCCATGCAGCGAACGTGCAGACCAGCCCGAGCAGGGACAGGACGCCAAACAGCAAAAACGGAATGGAAACTGGGAAGTAGAGCAGCGCATAATAGGCGATGAAGCCGCAGACAATCACCGCTGCCGCAGCGTGCTTGGCGCATAGCAGCGATAGGGAAACGGCGTTTCTGAGAATATGGCGCAAGGGCAGGTCGGTGATGACCAGCAATGGATAAACATAAATCCACGCCATGCAGAACAGAAACAGCACAATGACTGTTGCGGGCAGCAGCAGATAGGTGAAGAGCGGCGGCAGGAAAAACAGGACAGCGGTCAGCAGACCCAGCAGAAATGCCAGAATGAGCAGCCCGATGCATCCCAGCAGCGTGGCCTGACGGAATTCCCGCTTGAAAACCGACCAGAACCGGTGCACCAGCATCCGCGGGCGGTCGCGCACCATATCACACAGCTCAGCGGTGAATGCCGCAGTTGCGGCCGGGATGGTGACCACCGGCAGGCAGAACACGACATACAGCATGTTCAGCAGAATCAGGTTCCAGAATTCTATCCAGATGATTTGAAAAAAACGCAGGATGCCTTTTTTGAGCGGACGCGGGCCTTCTTCCTTATGCGCGCGGTTGTATAGTACGTCAAACAGCTTCATAAACATGCTCCTCTGCTCTGAAAGAACAAACCGCAGGCGGCTGCCTGCGGTTTGTAAAACATGCGGTTAGTGACAGATTGCCTGCTCGGTCTGCTTGTCGAACAGATGGATTTTTTCCATGTTGATAGCAAACTCCGCAGTTTCCCCGTGCTTTTGCGCAAACCGCTCGGGAGAACGGGACATCAGGCGGGTGCCCTTGCAATCCATATATACATAGGTTTCCGCACCCATCAGCTCGACCAAGTCAACGGTCGCTGAGATAGCGGCATCCTTATGTTCTGCAATATAGTGAGATTCGTTGTGCAAATCTTCGGGACGGATGCCGAATACCAGCTCCTTGCCGACATATGCGCCGAACAATTCTTTTCCGCCCTTGTCCTTCGGGATAGCAACGCTGTATCCGAGGAAATCCAGATAGAAATCGTCGCCCTTCTGGGAGATGGTGGCGTCGATAAAGTTCATCTGAGGTGAACCGATGAAGCCGGCAACAAAAATGTTGCACGGAAAATCATACAGATACTGCGGCGTATCCACCTGCTGGATAAAACCGTCTTTCATGACCACGATGCGGTCGCCCATGGTCATGGCTTCGGTCTGGTCATGCGTTACATATACGAACGTAGTCCCCAGCTTCTGATGCAGCTTGGAAATGACGGTGCGCATCTGCGTGCGCAGCTTGGCATCCAGATTGGAGAGCGGCTCGTCGAGCAGGAATACCGAAGGATTGCGAACCATTGCGCGTCCCAGCGCAACGCGCTGCCGCTGGCCGCCGGACAATGCCTTGGGCTTGCGGTTGAGGTATTCGGTCAGATTCAGTGCTTCCGCCGCAGCGCGTACAGCACGGTCAATCTCGTCCTTGGGTACTTTGCGCAGGGACAAGCCGAACGCCATGTTATCGTACACCGTCATGTGCGGATAAAGCGCATAGTTTTGGAATACCATCGCAATATCGCGATCTTTCGGGGCAACATCGTTCATCAGCTTGTCGCCGATGTACAGTTCACCTTCCGAAATTTCTTCCAAACCTGCAATCATGCGAAGCGTTGTGGATTTACCACAGCCGGACGGGCCAACCAAAATTACAAATTCCTTGTCTTTGATCTCCAGATTGCATTCATGGACGGCGACCACATTGCCGGGATACACCTTCTTAATGTCTTTCAAGACAATACCGGCCATAATGAAGAGCCTCCTTTGTTCAACCAAATAATCAGAATGAACGCGGGAGAACGGATGAGCACGTTTTCTTCAACTTGTATGTTAGTATACCATGCGATGCCGACAGACACAACAGCAAAAAAAGACAAAATGTGAAAAAATTTTTGACTATTTTACACAAGATAAATGCCGTCTCTAACATACTTGTATTTAGAATTTGACAGGCAGAATGCATTATGATAACATTTATGTATCATTGTGGTAATATCTTTGATAAAAAATTTCATAGATTGGTTGATATGGTAAGGTGGGTAAACGATGGAAGGCACAAAAAAACGTCGTGAATTTATAAAAGATCGCATTTATGAGGATGTACGGCACGATATCATCACCTTTCGCTATCAGCCGGGGGAAAAGCTGAGCGAATATAGCCTTGCGGAAAAATTTGGTGTATCGCGGTCTCCGATTCGCTCGGTGCTGCAAAAACTGGAATCCGAAAGTCTGGTGGTGATAGACCCGCAGCGCGGAACCTTTGTGACCAAATTGGACTACGATTATATTCGGGATATTATTTATTTGCGTTGGTGTGTGGAAAGCACCCTGATGTGTCAGATTGCGGAGCAGCAACCGAAAGCGCTCCTGCTTGAGCTGCGGGAATGTCTGGAACAGCAGAAATCGTTGCTGCTGGGCAAGGATATTGACCCGGAGGAGTTTACCGCACTGGACAATGCATTTCATCAGGCCATTTATACGGGCAATCACCGGGAGAATCTGTGGGATGTGATTCAGGAAGTCAATACCAGCTATCTGCGCTTTCGGATGCTGGATTTGGTGCAGGGGAATTCCCATCGCCAAATCTATCAGGACCACTGCAAACTGGTGCAGTATATGGAAAAGAATGACACCCAAAACCTGCGTGTTCTGCTGCACCAGCATCTCAATGGCAATTTGCAAACAAATGAAGGGATCAAGCGGGAATATAAGGAGTATTTTACAGCTTAGATTGAATTTACATAACAATTGCATCAACTTACTGAAACGGTGTATCCAAATGGATACACCGTTTATTTTGCACAAAACAAATGGATAAATTTATGCAAAACATAAAAGCTGCACAAAAAGTATTGACATACTAACATACAAGTTGTAAAAATATAGGTATGAAGAACGCGGCGAAGTATTCTGAACCTTGAGCACGTTTGGCAACTTTGTACGCATCAAACCAATATTTAGAAAAGAAAGAAAAGGAGAAGGAAAATAGTATGAAAAAGAGACTATTGGCTGCTCTTCTTGCAGCTGCTATGGCAGCAAGCCTGACCGCGTGCGGTGGTTCTTCTGACAGCAATGCTTCCGACAGCGAAGGATTTAAGATTTTGATTTCCGATGACACTTCGGAAGGCGGCGCAATGGCGGATGCTGCCAAGCGCTACACCGAGGAGACCGGCATTCCGGTTGAGATCGTTGAGGTCCCGAAGGATGACCGTGATACCAAGCTGGCCAACATGATTCAGGGTAAGGATGCGCCGGCGCTGATCCGCACCGATATTTATGGCGCTTATGAGGATCAGCTGATGGACCTGTCCGATGTAATTTCCATCGACGAGTTCCCGGAATCCCTGCATGAGAAAATCCAGAACGATAACGGCGAGTTGATCGCGCTGCCGATTGACGTTACCGTTACCGGTATGATTTATAACAAGACCGCGTTTGACCAAGCGGGTGTTGCTGTTCCGCAAAGCGAAGATGAAATCTGGACCTGGGACGAGTTCACCGAGGCGGTCCAGAAGGTCGTTGCTAACTCCGACTGCCAGTACGGCCTTGCATTTGACAAGACCCAGCGCCGCTATCAGGTTCTGATGTATCAGTTCGGCGCTTCGGTTGTCAACAATGACGGCACTGCCGTAGTTGCCAACTCCCCCGAGTCGGTTGAAGCGCTGGAGTACTTCATTAAGCTGCACGACGACGGCGTTATGCCCAAGTCCGTATTCCTCGGCACGGAGGACCCGTCCGCACTGTTCAAGTCCGGCCAGCTGGCAACCGTTATTCAGGGTTCCTGGAAGATTTCCGACTACTCGGAAAACATCAGCGACTTCGAGTGGGGCGTAACCTACATGCCGATTGGCACCCAGCGTGCAAACCGTCTGGGCGGCAACTTCTTCTGCGCCATCAAGGATTCCGGCAAGGAAGAGCAGGCTAAGGAATTCCTCAAGTGGTTCTATGACTACGACAACTTTAAGGTTTACTGCGAGAAGGGCAATTATATGTCCGGTCTGAATAACGTAACGCCGGATTACTCCGTACATCCGGAAATGTACGAAATCTTTGAGCAGGAACTGGCTGCCTCGGGCGATGCCGGCGCGGGCGATAACGCTTGGGACTACGCGGACGTAGTAGGCAACCTGCTGCTGGACGATGTGTGCGCTGCTCTGAACGGCGACATGACCGCACAGGAAGCGATGGATTCGTTCGCACAGGAAGTTTCCAACGAAATGGGCATTCCGCTCGCTTCTTAAAACAATCTGCAAAATTGAAATGATGTGTCGGCTGCCGTCAGATGCCGCTCTGCGGCAGCCGCCCTATCCATAGGAAAGCAGGTGAATTTTGTTGGAGCCCACAAAAACCGTTAAAATGAAAAAGACCTCCAAGCTCGGCGCGGAGCAGCGCAGGACAGGCTATCTGTTCATTCTGCCGAACTGCATCATTTTTGTGTTGTTCTTCATTATTCCCGCCGTATTGGGCTTTTACTATTCGCTGACTGAGTATAACGGCTTTGGTTCGCCGGAATTTATCGGCTTTGCCAATTATGCCAAGCTGTTCAGCGATGCATCCTTCTATAAGATCCTCTGGCATACGTTTTTGTATGTTTTACTGACGGTACCGACCGTTTTCGTTGCCGCACTGGCGATTGCAATGGGCTTGACCCGCGTTTGGATTCGCGGACGCGATTTCATGCGCATCTCGGTTTTCTGGCCGACCATGATTTCGACCGTCATCGTCGGTCTGATTTGGCGCTGGATTTTCGGCGAAAACAGTGGTATTGTCAACTACTTACTTTCGCTGCTCAAGGGCAGCGGCCTGCCATGGCTGACCGACAGCACGTTGGCTATGGTGACGCTTGTCATTGCAACGGTTTGGAGCAAGGCAGGCTACTTTATGATCATCTTTGTTGGCGCGATAGAAGCGATTCCGACCAGCTATTACGAAGCGGCTTATCTGGATGGCGCAAAGCCGTGGCAGGTGTTCCGCCGCATCACGTTCCCGCTGCTCAAGCCGACCAACTTCATGGTCATCCTGCTGTGCATGATCAACTCGTTCAAGGAATACCCGATGATCCTGTCCTTGACAGGCGGCGGTCCGGCCGATGCAACGACCAATATTGTCCAGTATATCTATAAGACAGGCTTTGAGCGTTCGGATATCGGCTATGCATCCGCGGCTTCCATGGTCATGTTTGTCATTCTGGTTATCATTGCGATCCTCCAGTTCAAGCTGCAGAAGGGAGGGTCTAACGAATGACACCCAAAAAGACGACCAAAGGAATGGTAGCGGGCAATGTGATCATGTGGATCGTTGCCTTGCTGTTCCTGTTCCCCGCGGTGTGGATTGTTCTGTGCTCGTTCAAGCCGGGCAATGAGCTGTTTTCCATCCCGCCAACGCTGTTTCCGAAAAACCCTTCGTTTTCCTCGTATCTGACCACTTGGCAGCAGAATAACTTCCTGCATTATTTTGTCAACTCCATGATTGTTGCTGTGGCATCCACGCTGATTACGCTGCTCATCAACACCATGGCCGGTTTTGCATTTGCAAAATACCGTTTTAAGGGTCGGGATTTCATCTTCATGGCGCTGCTGACGACCATGATGCTGCCGACCGAAGTTATCATGCGTCCGACCTTTACCGTGGTCAGTGCACTCGGTTTGTATAACAGCCTGTGGGGTGTTATCATTCCGCCGATTGCAACGCCGACGGGTATTTTCCTGATGCGTCAGTACTTTATGGGCGTGCCGGACTCTCTGCTGGAATCCGCCCGTATCGACGGCGCGGGCGAAGTGCGTATTTTCGCAACGATGATGGTGCCGCTGGCAAAGCCGGTCATTTCCACGCTCACAATTCTGTCGTTTATGTGGCGCTGGAATGATTATGTGTGGCCGATGCTGGTTATCAGCGACCAGTCCAAATATACGATGCAGCTTGCCATCGCCAATCTGGTTGGTGAGTTGTCCATTGACTGGAACACCCTGCTGTGTGCATCCGTTATCTCGATGGTCCCGATGCTCATCGTGTTTGCATTATTCCAAAAGCAGATTATTGCAAGCGTTATGACATCCGGACTGAAAGAAGGCTGACGTTCTCTCTCCTTGGGAAGCCGCCGCATGTGCGGCGGCTTCTTTTGCTGAACAAACGGGTTTGCAGCGAACGGCAAATCAATCTCCCCAATATGTTTTGAAAAGAGGGAAAACATGCAATACTATGTAAAAGACTTCGGCGCGAAGGCCGACGGCGTAACCAATGACGCGGCAGCCATTCAGGCAGCCATCGACGCCTGCTCCGCAGCGGGCGGCGGCCGCGTGGTGCTCGAAAACGGGCGCACTTACTATTCCAGCTCAATCATTCTCAGGCCCGGCGTCGACCTGCACCTCGAGCGCGGCAGCGTCCTCAAGGCGCACAGCGATTTGGAAACCTATTTCCACCCGAACGGCGGCGCGAAGGATGACGGCGTTGAGCGTGTCGGCACGCCGGTCACACTCAAACCGTCCTATGCGTTTATTTACGCGAAGGATGCCGACCACATCGCCATTTCAGGCGCGGGTGCCATCGACGGCAATGCCTATGCATTTGTCGGTCGGGTCAGCCAGTATTATGTCACGGGTGATTTTTATCCCCGTCCGACGCTGATTTATGTCGAGCATTGCAACCATATTTCGTTTACGGATGTTATCATGCGCAATGCCCCGTTCTGGACGCTGCATCCGGCGGGCTGCGATGATGTGCTGATTTCCCAAATCCGCATTCTCAACGATTTGGATGTAGCCAACTCGGACGGTATCGACCCCGACCATTCCTCCAACGTGCGTATTCTGGGCTGCCACATCACCTGCGCGGACGACTGCATCTGCCTGAAGTCCTCGGCCGGCAACATGGAATACGGCCCGTGCCGTAATATCGTGATTTCGGGCTGCGCGCTGGCCTCGACCTCGGCTGCCATCAAGATTGGCACGGAAGGCACGGGCGATTTTGAGAATGTCGTGGTGGATAACTGCGT